>JAXDMB010000416.1:0-18462 GCA_034666325.1 Vulcanimicrobiota bacterium | reverse complement strand
AAACGGAGCTGACGGACCGGGCGGAGATCAGCGCCGCGGAGTCGGCGACGGGTTAGGCGCGACCGGCGGCGGCAGCGGCACCGCCGTGCGAGCCGGGGCGCCGGGCGCGGGCGGCGTCGGTATCGCGGACGGCGAGGCGGGGCGCGGCGACGGAACCGTGTTCGCGGTCTTGGTCGTGATCATGTTGTACTGCCGCTGCGTGGCGCAGTTGTTGCCCGCCGCCTTGCCGCGCAGGCCGGGCCAGTTGGTGCACTGGGCGAGCAGCATGTTCGCCCGCTCCATGTCGCGCTGCCAGTTCCCGATCTTGAGCTCGTGCTCGGCCGCCGCCCGCATCGAGAGCAGATACGCCTCGTTCACGAGCTTCATCTGCGCGTCGTTGCAGCGCACGTTGGCAGTGAGGCCGGCCACGGCGGAGTCATAGGACGCCTGGCGGCTCACCGTGTCGTTCGCCGAGGTCTTCTCGTATTCGAGAGCCCGGTTGCAAGCCTCGTTGGGCTGCGCGTCCGACCCGGCACGCGCCGCGGGCGCAGCCGGCGGGGGCGTCGCGGCGGCGGGTGCGGGGAGCGGCGCGAGGACGGCGGCGAGCGCGACCGTCACGGCGGCGGCGAACGCAAGCGGTCCGGAAAGACGTGTGTGAGCGGTCACGAGTTGCCTGGTTCCCACCCGAGCCCCTAGCCTCTTCCTAAAGAGCTGAAGAACCGCCCGATTCGGGAGGCGTCGTAGGAAGGATCGGCAGCCAGCTCTCGCGTGGTCCACGCCTCGAACGCCGCCAGATCGACGTCGTCGCGGGTGCGCGCGACCGCGAGCGCGACGTCCAGCGCGGTGCGGTCGCCCCAGGCCCAGTAGTGCAGGAAGCGGTCGCGCACCACGTCGGTCGGCGTGTAGACGTGCAGCAGCAGGTCGTCGCGGCGCTCGGTGCGCCATGCGGTGACGTATTCCCGGCCGATCGCGAGCGGGCCGATCGGGAACGCGAGCGCGTACGGCAGCGCGTCGTTGCGGTAGTGGCCTTCGGCGACGCGGGCGTAGCCGATCGTCGCGAGCGCGCGGTCCACCACGTGCGGCGCGGCGCCGACCTCCACCACGAAGTCGACGTCGAGTGACTGGTACAGGTCGGGCACGTAGTAGGCCGCCGCGCTTCCGCCGCACAGCACCGCCGTCTCGCCGGCGCGCTCGAGCACCGTGCACGCCGCGAACGCCACGTCCACCAGCGTCGCGCCGGATGCGAGGATCACAGCGGCTTGCCGATGCGGCGCGGCCGCTCGCGGAAGGTGCGCGCGCGCTCGACCACTTCCGGATAGGCGCCGGCGAGGCGCTCCAGCAGCGCGCGCAGCTCCACCGCGCCGTACCAGCGGCGGTTCAGCAGCACGATCCGTGTGGTCCCCACCGGGCGCGACACCACGACGCCGGCGCGCTCGAGCGCGATCACGACGCGGTGGACGGCGTTCGCGCTCGACTCGATCTGGCGCGCGAGCTCGCGCACGTGCAGCCCGTTCTCGGACAGCGCGAGCCGGATCAGGACCCGGTCGCGGGTCGCGGTACCGAAGACCGCGGGCCGCAGATCGTCGCGCCGCATCGCGCACATTGTCCCAAGGAACGGGACACATGTCAACGAACGAGGGACGGCTGCGCGGAAGCAGGGCGAGCACGGTGCGCCGAACCTTCTCCAATGCCATGACGCAGACGCATCCGAACAGCTTTTCCGCGCGCGACACGCTGAACGCCGGCGGGCGGGAGTACACGTACTTCCGCCTTGCGGCGCTCGGGGACGCGTACGACCTCGCGACGCTGCCCTACTCGCTCAAGATCCTGCTCGAGAACCTCGTGCGCTTCGAGGACGGCCGCTCGGTGACGAAGGACGACATCGCCGCGCTCGCGTCGTGGCAGCCGGGTGCGCCGTCGTCCAAAGAGATCGCGTACCGGCCGGCGCGCGTGCTGCTGCAGGACTTCACCGGCGTGCCGTGCGTGGTCGATCTCGCCGCGATGCGCGACGCGATCGCGGAGTTCGGCGGCGATCCCAAGCGCATCAATCCGCTGCAGCCGGTCGAGCTCGTGATCGACCACTCGGTGCAGGTCGACGCCTGGGCCTCGCCCGACGCGTTCGAGAAGAACGCGCAGCTCGAGTTCGAGCGCAACGGCGAGCGCTACGCGTTTCTCAAGTGGGGACAGTCGTCGCTCGACGGATTTCGCGCGGTGCCGCCCGACACCGGGATCGTGCACCAGGTGAACATCGAGTATCTCGCGCGCGTGATCTTCGGCGCGGGCGGTGCCGGCGAGCCGCACCCGAACGGTACGACGGTCGCATTTCCCGACACGGTGGTGGGCACCGACTCGCACACCACGATGGCGAACGGTTTGGGCGTGCTGGCATGGGGCGTCGGCGGCATCGAAGCGGAGGCCGCGATGCTCGGACAGCCCGTCACCATGCTGATCCCGAACGTAATCGGGTTCAAGCTGACCGGCAAATTGCGCGAAGGCGTGACCGCGACGGACCTCGCGCTGCAGATCACGCAGATGCTGCGGCAAAAGGGCGTCGTCGGGAAATTCGTCGAGTTCTACGGCACCGGGCTCTCGCAGCTTCCGGTCGCCGACCGCACCGTGATCGGCAACATGTCGCCGGAGTACGGCTCGACGGTCGCGATCTTTCCGATCGACGATCTCACGCTCGCGTACTTGCGCCTCACCGGGCGCGCGCCGGAGCAGATCGCGCTGGTGGAAGCGTACGCGAAGGCGCAAGGGATGTTCCGCACCGATGCGTCGCCCGAGCCGCGCTTCAGCGACACGCTCACGCTCGATCTCGGCGACGTCGTGCCCAATCTCGCGGGGCCGCGCCGCCCGCAGGACCGCGTGCCGCTGACCGACGTGAAGACGACGTTCAACGCGGCGCTCGAAGAGTGGCAGAACGCGCGCAACGGCAACGCCAAACAGGTCGAGCGGTTCGAGGGCGAAGGCGGCGGCACCGCCGTTGCCGCGCAGCCGCGCACGCAGGTGTCCGACGGCGCGGTGGTGATCGCCGCGATCACGTCGTGCACGAACACGTCGAATCCCGCGCTGCTGATCGGCGCCGGTCTGCTCGCGAAAAAAGCGGTCGAGAAAGGCCTGAAGTCGGCGCCGTGGGTGAAGACGTCGCTCGCGCCGGGCTCGAAAGTCGTGACGGACTATTTGCTCAAGGCGGATCTCACGCAGTATCTCGACGCGCTCGGTTTCAATCTGGTGGGCTACGGCTGCACGACGTGCATCGGCAACAGCGGACCGCTCGGCGAAGACGTGGCGCACGCGGTCGCCGAGCACGACATGATCGTCGCCGCCGTACTGTCGGGCAACCGCAACTTCGAAGGGCGCATCCACCCGCAGGTGCGCGCGAACTATCTCGCGTCGCCGCCGCTGGTCGTGGCGTACGCGCTTGCGGGACGCATGGACGTCGACCTCACCACCGAGCCGCTCGGCCGCACCGCGACGGGCGAGGACGTCTATCTCAAAGACATCTGGCCGACCAGCGCCGAGGTGGACGCCGCGCTGGCTGCCGCGGTATCGGATCAGCTCTTCCGCCGCCGGTACGCGGACGTGTTCGCGGGCGACCAGCGCTGGTCGTCGATGAACGTTCCCGCGGGCGAGCGCTATGCGTGGGACGAGAACAGCGAGTACGTGAAGCGCCCGCCGTATTTCGACGGCATGCCCAAACAGCCGGGCGCGGTGGCGGACATCACCGGCGCGCGCGTGCTCGCGATGCTCGGCGACTCGGTGACGACGGATCACATCTCGCCCGCGGGCAACATCTCGAAGACGTCGCCGGCCGCGAAGTACTTGATCTCCAAGGGCATCGAGCCGGCCGACTTCAACTCGTACGGCGCGCGGCGCGGCAACCACGAGGTGATGGTGCGCGGCACGTTCGCGAACATTCGTTTGCGCAACGCGCTGGTGCCCGGCGTGGAGGGCGGCGTGACGCGCTACCTTCCCACGAACGAGCGGATGTCGATCTTCGACGCGAGCGAGAAATACCGTGCCGACGGGACGCCGCTGATCGTGCTCGCCGGCAAAGAGTACGGCAGCGGCTCGTCGCGCGACTGGGCGGCGAAAGGTCCGTACCTGCTGGGCATCAAGGCGGTGATCGCGGAGTCGTTCGAGCGCATCCACCGCTCGAACCTGATCGGCATGGGCATCCTTCCGCTGCAATACGTGAACGGCGCAACGCGCGAGTCGCTGGGCCTCACCGGCGAGGAAACGTACGCGATCGCCGGCACGGCCGCGAAGCTGGAGCCCGGCATGACGGTGAAAGTCACGGCGGACAACGGGCCGCGGATCGACCCGGTGTCGGGGCTCGCCGTCCGCAACGAACGCGATACGAAGCAGTTCGACGCGCTCGTGCGCATCGACACGCCGGACGAGGCCGACTACTACCGGCACGGCGGCATCCTGCAGTACGTGCTGCGGTCGCTCGCGACCGCGTAGCGCCGAGCGCCTCCACATGAGCGGCATCGAATGATCGCGCGCACGGCGCCGTTCGACCTCACGCTTGCGGAGATCGACGGCGCCGCCGGGCTGATTCGCGATGCGGTGCCGCCGACGCCCGCGTACCGGTGGCCGCTGCTGTGCCAGCGGCTCGCGGTGGAAATGGTGCTCAAGCACGAGAACCACACGCCGCTCGGCGCGTTCAAGCTGCGCGGCGGCCTGACGTACCTCGCGGCGTTGCGCGAGCGGGCGCCGCACGTCCGGCGTGTCGTCAGCGCGACGCGCGGTAATCACGGGCAGAGCATCGCGTTCGCCGCGTCGCGCGCCGGCTTGCGCGCGACCATCGTCGTCCCGGAAGGCAACTCGCCGGAGAAGAACGCGGCGATGCGCGCGCTCGGTGCGGAGCTGATCGTGCACGGCCGCGACTTCGACGACGCCAAAGCGCACGCCGCGGCGCTCGTCGATTCGGACGAGCACGCGGAGTTCGTGCCGTCGTACCACCGCGATCTCGTTCTCGGCGTCGCGACGTATGCGCGCGAGCTGTTCGCGTCCGGTTCGTTCGACGTCGTATACGTTCCGATCGGGTTGGGTTCGGGCATCTCGGGCGTCATCACGGTACGCGATCTGCTCGGGCTCGACACCGAAGTCGTCGGCGTCGTATCGGACCGCTTTCCGGCGTACGCGCTGTCGTTCGCGCGCGGACAACGTGTCGAGACCGATCCGGCGGAGTCGGTCGCCGACGGGATGGCGGTTCGCGTGCCCGATGAGGCCGCGCTCGCCGTGATCCGAGCCGGTGCGGCGCGCATCGAGACGGTTTCCGAGGAAGCCGTTCGCGAGGCGATGCGGTGGATCTTTACCGACACGCACAACGTCGCCGAAGGCGCCGCCGCGGCCGCGGTCGCGGCGGTCGCCGCGGATCGCGAAGCGCTGCGCGGCAAGCGCGTCGCGGCGATCGTCTCGGGCGGAAACGTGGACGCTGCCGTGTTCGCGAAGGTTCTCGCTTAGCCGAGCAGGCTGCCGCGGTCGATGAGCTTGCCGGCGATCTTGATGTCGATCGCGATGCTCCACGAGTGGTTCGAGAAGCTCGAGCTGCCAAGGGCGACCGGGTTCGGCGCGGCGGTAAATGGCGCCGTCCCGGCGTAGTCGGCGACGATGCTTGCATTGTTGCCCCTCGGAGCGGCGCTCCTCGCCGCGACGGTCGCGGCCGGTCCGGCGGGGACGGCGTTCTACACGCCGCCGAAGCCGCTGGCGTTCGCGCCGCACGGAACCGTCATATGGGCCCGTCCGCTCACGACCGGCGCCGCGTTGCCGAGCGCGTCGGCGAACACCCTCGTGCTGTACCACACGACCGCGGTCGACGGCAGCGACCGCGCGGTGTCGGGCACGGTCGCGGTCCCCAAGGGAACGCCTCCGGCCGGCGGCTGGCCGGCGATCAGCTGGGCACACGGCACGACCGGTGACGCGCCCGCGTGTACGCCGTCGCTGGACACCGCGGCGGGTCCGGTCCACGACTATCTCGGACCGATCGAGCCGGTGCTGGACAAGCTGGTCGCCCAAGGCTATGCGGTCCTGCAGACCGACTACGAAGGCCAAGGGACGCCGGGCGTCCATCCGTACCTGATCGGCACCGCGGAAGCGCGCGACACCATCGACATGGTGCGGGCCGCGCGTTCGGTCGAACCGCAGCTCTCGACGCGCTGGGTCGCGATGGGGCACTCGCAGGGCGGCCACGCGGTGCTGTTCACGACGGCGACCGCGGCCGCATGGGCGCCCGAGCTGCAGCTGCTCGGCGCTGTCGCCGAAGCGCCCGCCGCGTTCATCTCGCCGTTCATCACCGGGCTCACGAAGGGCACGAAGCCGACGCCGTCCTTCGCGTTCGGCGCGCTGTTCCTGCAGGCTGCGGCGGCGGCCGACCCGTCGGTGAGACTGGACCAGATTCTCGTGCCGCAAGCGTTCGCGATGCTGCCGCAAGTCCTCGAGCGCTGCTCGGGTGCATTGTACGGCCCGGCGTCGTGGGGCGGGCTCGTGCCCGCGTCGTCGTTTCGCAGCGATGCGGATCTGAAGCCCCTGCTGCGCGTGGCGGCCGCGAACGACGCCGCGCCGCTGCATCCCGCCGTACCGCTGTTCATCATCCAGGGCAGCACGGACACGACCGTTCCGCAGACCTCGAGCGACGCGCTCGACAAGGCGCTGTGCGCGAACGGCGCGACCGTCCGCTACGACGTCTACCAGGGCCTCGGACACCGGCCGGTGGTCCCCGCTTCGGTGAACGACGCGCTGGAATGGGTCGCCGCGCGCTTCGCGGCAAAGCCTCCACAGTCGAACTGCGGCGGGCCGCCGACGCTCCATGGGCCGTAACGGGGTAAGGTCGGCTCGATGATTCCACGGCAGGTCGCCATCCTCACGTTCGAGGGGCCCGACCGGTATGCGTCGATCGGCGGGCTCGGGACGCGCGTGACGCAGCTGGCGCGCGCGCTCGGGGCCGCCGGGCACGACGTCCAATTGTTCTTCGTCGGCGACCCGCACGCCGCGCCGGTCGAGCAGTCCGGTCCCGGCGTCACGCTGCGGCGCTGGTCGCAGTGGATCTCGCAGCAGCACCCGCGCAACGCGTACGACGGCGAGGCGGGCAAAGTGCGCGACTGGGAAGTGAGCCTGCCGCCGTGGATCGTGGACGAGCTGGTGGCGCCCGCGGCGCAGCGCGGCGAGCGCGTGCTGGTGATCTGCGAAGAATGGCAGACGGCGAACGTCGCGATCGCGATCGACCGCACCGCGCGCGAGCGCGGCGTGCGCGGCGCGGTCACGATGATGTGGAACGCGAACAACACGTACGGCTTCGAGAAGATCCACTGGCCCACGCTCACGCGCGCCGCCGCCGTGACCGCGGTGAGCAAGTACATGAAGTTCGAGCTCGCGCAGTGGGGCGTCGCCGCGCTCGTCATCCCCAACGGCATCGACGAAGCGCTGCTCGACGGCGCCGATCCGGAGCAGACCGCCGCGATTCGCGCGGCGTTCGGCGATCAGCCGACGTACGTGAAAGTCGGCCGCTTCGATCCGGACAAGAACTGGCTTCAAGCAATCGACGCCCTCGCCGAAGTGCGCGCGGCGGGCATCGGCGCACGGCTGATCGTGCGCGGCGGAAAAGAGCCGTACGGCGACGTGGTGTTCGGCCGCGCGCGCGAGCGGCAGCTCGGCGTGTGCCGGCTGGAATACGAAGGCACCGACTGGCGCGAGTTCGCGAAGCGGCTGTCCGTTGTCGATTCGCCGGTGGTGCACGTGCGCGCGTTTCTCGACGAGGCGACGCTGTACGCGCTCTACGCGGCGGCGGACGTCGTCCTCGCGAACAGCGGCAAGGAGCCCTTCGGGCTCGTCGGCCTCGAGGTGATGGCGGCGGGCGGCATCGTGGTGTGCGGCGCGACCGGTGAGGAGTACGCGGAGCCGTTCGTCAATGCGATCGTGTGCGACACGAGCGACGGCCGCGAGCTCGCCACCTACCTGCGCGCGCTGGCGGAAGACTCGCGTCTCGCGGACGAGCTGCGCAAGAACGGCGCGGAAACCGCGGCGCGCTACACGTGGGCGCAAGTGCTCGAATCGCTGGGCCGCAAGATCGCGTACGTCGACGCGGTCGCCAAGTAGAAGATGCCCACCCTGCTCGTCACCGGCGCGAGCCGCGGCATCGGCGCTTCGATCGCGCGGCGCGCCGCCGCCGCGGGCTATGACGTCGCGCTGACGTACGCGGACGACCGTGAGGCCGCCAAGCGGGTCGCCGCGGAGGTTGAAGCGGCGGGACGGCGCGCGCTCGTTGTGCGCGCGGACGTCGCGCGCGAAGATCACGTCGTCGCCGCGTTCGAAGAGCTGGACCGCACGTTCGGGCGGCTCGACGCGCTCGCGATCAACGCCGGCATCACGGGCCGGTTCGGGCGCGTGGAGGACCTGGACGCCGACACGCTCCAGCGCGTGCTCGCGGTGAACGTCGTCGGCGCGTTCCTGTGCGCGCGCGAAGGCGTGCGGCGCATGTCGACCGGGCGCGGGGGCGCCGGCGGCTCGATCGTCGTCGTCTCGTCGCGCGCCGCCCGGCTCGGCTCGCCCAACGAGTACGTCCACTATGCCGCGTCCAAGGCGGCGGCCGACACCATGACCATAGGTTTGGCGAAGGAAGTGTCGCGCGAGGGGATCCGCGTGAACGCGGTCGCGCCGGGTCTGATCGACACGGATATCCACGCGCGCGGGGGGCGGCCCGAACGGGTCGAGCAGATCACTCCGACGGTTCCGATGGGGCGCATCGGCACGCCGGACGAGGTCGCGGAGGCGGTTCTGTGGCTGCTGTCCCCCGCGTCGTCCTACGTCACCGGCGCGATCCTGCCGGTCTCCGGCGGGCGGTAGCACGCGAGGTATCCGACAATTTCGTTTGTACGGTAACGAGCCTAGGGTCTGACGCCCTACAGAACCTTTACTGCCCAGGACGTTTGACTGGGATCACATAGTGCTACATTCCTATGCGGCAGCGCCCGCCAACGTGGGCAACGGGTGAGGGCGCAAAACCACGGTACGTCCGCGTCAGCGTTAGAACTGACCGGCGAGCTCCATGAGCTCTCGGCGACTTTCGAGTTGCCGCCGTTTCCGCTTGGAGTTTTTCACGGATGAAATCCCTAGTCACGCTCTCCCTCGCCACCATGCTCGCCTTGGGCGGATGCAGCGGTTCGCACGGCTCCAGCGCCGTGCCGGCGGGTGCCCTCAAGGCGTCGGCGTCGCAGAAGCACGTACGGCATCTCAAGGCGAGCAGCAGTTCCCGGCGCCCGCAGGACATCGGCGGCTCCCCCGGGTTCCGTCTCAGCGTCCAGCTGTTCGATGCGCCGCTCGTCGGAGCGTCCGCCGCGAACGCGAAGTTCAATGCCGGTATCCTCGGTATCGACGCGGTCGATACGAGCGGTGACTCGTGGCAGCTGATCGCTCGGGACGCACCGCAAATCGTAAACCTGCTCGACCTCCAGAACAGCGCGCTGCAGCTCGGCGACGGCACCCTGCCCGCCGGATCGTATCCGTCGGTGCAGTTGCTGCTCGACCCGGCGACCACGACCGTCACGTACGACGGCCAGGTCTATCCGGTGCAGTTCCTCGATTCCAACCACCCGTGGTGGGACCCCACCCAGACCGTCGAAGCCGTGCGCGTTCCGCTCAGCGTGGACGGGCACGACGGCGAAAACATCGGCGCGACGCTGGACTTCAACGTGTTCCAGTCCGCGAACCTCAGCAACGGCATCGTGTACCTCACGCCGACGGTCGCCGCCGGTCTCGGTGAATCCGCGATCGCCGGCAAGGTGGTCAACGCGGCCGGTGCGCCGGTCTCCGATGCGACGGTCGTCGCCAAAGACGCGAGCGGCAACGTTGCGAACACGACGCTCACGGCAGCCGACGGCTCGTACCACATCCGCGGGATCAACGCCGGCGGATACACGATCACCGTCCTCAACACGTTCACGACCAATTCGGGCGTATCGGTCAGCGCTTCGGGAAGCGACACAGGTGCAGCACCATCCGCCTATGTGGTGGTAGGTCCGAACAGTCAGGTCAATCTCAGCAATCTGATCGACTGACGCGGGCGACGATGTCGAATACGACGACGGTAGGTGGGTCCGTCGCTGACTCGTTGCGGAGCGCTCGCGTCGCATTACGGTCAGCGCTCTATGACCCAGCGCTCGAGCTCCTCGACGGTTGCGAGGACTGGCCGGGCGAATTCTCCGAGGAGGCGGTCCTCCTCAAAGCCGAGACGATGGGTCGCAGAGACCCGGTCGGCGCGGTGAGCTATCTCGTGTCCGTCGAAGATCTCTTCGTCTCGACGGCGGGACGGTTCAACTTCGCGATCCAGCTCGGTAAAGCGCACGCGTCCGTGCGCGCCTTCTCCCAGGCGGAATCACGGTATGCCGATGCGCGCGCGCTGATGCACGCCGTTCCCGCCGGTCCCGAAACCATGGCGTATCACGATCTCCGGATGCGGTGGCTCCGTCGCGAATGCGATCCGTCCGCACCCGAAGCTCAGCTCGCCGTTCTCCATCCGGATCCGAGCATCGCAGCATCGGCGTACTCCTATCGCGCCTTCCTGCACCTCGGAAACGGTGATCCCGCGTCGCACGTCGCCGATCTGAAACGCGCTGTCGCGTATGCGACCAAGCCGGCCTCCGAGCCGGCGGACGTCCTCACGCTCGCAACGTCGATTCACGCTCTCGCTCAGTTCGCGTTCGAAACCGCGGACGGCGAGGCGATCGCCGCCGCACGGCGTGCCTCCGAGGCGCTGGCCTGGACGCCCGACGTCCGTGTCCAGCAGTTCACGACGATCCGCGCTATGGGCTGGGATGCCTTCATGCGCGGTCGTGCGGCGGAGGCGCAGTGGTCGTTCAAAGACGCACGTGCTCTCGCAAGCAACGTCGCGTGGCGCGTCATGGCGCACGTCGACCGCGCGTACGTGGCGCGCATGTCCGGAAACGACTTCTGGGCGGCGGAAGAGCTCGCCCAAGCGGATGCCCTCGCATACGACATCCGCTGGGGCACGACGTACGGTGAGGAGCGCCAGCTGCTGGTGATGCTCGCCATGCTTCATGCCGGTACCGACGCGCCGCGGGCGCAGCGGTACGCGGCCATGTACTCGCAAATCGGCACCGAAAGCATCGACCCGGTGTTCGCGTTCCACAACGACCGGCGAGCCACGGCCTTTGCCAAATACGCCGAAGGGCGAATCGAACAAACCCTCGGACGAAACGAAGCGGCGATCGCCGCGCTCAGCGAAGCGTACGCGATCTTCGACTCGGCGTCGTATCACTTCCGGGCCACGCTCACCGCTTCGGCGCTGGCGGAGCTCACCGGTGATGCGCGCTGGACCGAGGCGGCGACCCGCCATGCCGGAGCATATCCGGACTGCCCGCTCGCGATGCACGCGCAACAGTCGGTTGCGCGTGAAGAAGCGATGCCGGCGCAGCTTTCGCCTCTCCAGCGGCAGATCGCGCGAGCGGTCTTCACCGGAGCGGACGCGGCGGAGCTCTCGCGGCGTTTCAGCCGAAGCATCTTCACCATCGAACGACAGATCTCGACGGTGCTGGACGCGTTCGGCGTGACGTCGCGGAGCGCACTTCTCCACGAAGCCCGGCGGCGGCATCTGGCATGATCCTCATGCTGGTGTCCGTCGCGGTGGCCGCCCTCGCCGCTTGCGGCGGGGCGGCCGTCCTCGCGAGCAAGGCGCTGCGGTTGCAGCGCCGGGTTCGCGCCGCCGAGGAGGTCGCAGCTCAGGCTGCGGCCTCCGCGGCGAACGCGGCGGCCGCGGCCGTGGACGCAGTGGAGAAGAAACTGAACGTGCTCGAAACCGTCGGCGACGGTATCCTCATCGTCGACGAGGGCTTGCGCATCACGCACGTCAACGCCGAGGCGGAGCGCCTGCTGCGCTCCACCGCGGACGCGCTCGTGGGGCGCGCGCTCGATGATGTGATCGATCCGCTGGCGTCCGAGCTGGTTCCGGAAATTCGCGAAGCGCGCCGCACCGGCGCGACCGTCGAGCGCACGCAGATGTTCCCGGCGACGCAGAGCTGGATCGAGGTGCGCATCCATGCCGCGGCGACCGAAACGCTGATCTCTTTGCGCGACGTGACGGAACGCAGCCGCGCGGAGCTGCGCCTGCGCGAGAACGAGCTGCGGCTCCGCCTGGTGACGCAGCACGTCGACGCGGTGCTGTGGACCACCGACCGCGAAGCCCGCATCACGACGATCTCCGGCGGTGCGCTCGAGGAGCTCGGGCTGCGCGCGGACGACCTGCTGGGCCGCGCTTGTGACGCGTTCGTCGCGAAGCACGTGCTGCGCGACGTGTTCGCGGGCACGGCGGCGCGCGCCGAGAGCCGGCACGCGGACCGCTGGCTGCGCCACCACGTCGAACCGCTGCGCGACGCCAAGAGCAACGTGATCGGGACCGTCGGCGTGTCGATCGACATCACGGAGCTCAAGCGCGCGCAGACGCTGCTGTTCGACGCGGCGCACCACGACCGGCTCACCGGCTTGCCGAACCGGCTCGCGCTCGAGCAGCGGCTGAGCGAGACGATCGCCGGCGCGCAGGCCGACCGCCGCCAGTTCGGCGTGCTGTTCCTCGACCTCGACCGCTTCAAGACGATCAACGACACGCTCGGCCACAGCGTGGGCGACGAAGTGCTGCGCGAGGTGGCGGGCCGCATCCAGGACGCCGTGCGCGGCGGCGACATCGTCGCGCGGCCGGGCGGCGACGAGTTCATCGTGCTGCTGCCGCGGATCGGCCAGCCGGCCGAATTGCAGAATGTTTCGCAGCGCGTGCTGCGCGCGCTCGCCGTTCCGGTGGTGGTGCGCGACAAGCATCTCTACGTCACGGCGAGCGTCGGCGCCGCGGTGTTCCCCGGACACGGCGAGGACGCGGAGACGCTGATCGCGCACGCCGACGCCGCAATGTACCGCGCGAAAGGAATGGGCGGCAACCGGTATGCGCTGTTCGACGACACGATCGAGACGTTCGCGGTCGATCGTCTGCTGCTCGAGAACGATCTGCGCCACGCGGTGGAGGCGGGGCAGCTCGAGCTGCGCTATCAGCCCATCGTCCGGCTGGCGACGAACGAGATCATCGGCTGCGAGGCGCTCGTGCGCTGGCGCCATCCGGAACGCGGTCTGATCATGCCGGACACGTTCATCGGTATCGCCGAGGAGACGGGCTGCATCGTCGCGATCGACCGCTGGGTGCTGCGCGAAGCGTGCGCAACGGCAGAGCGCATGCGCCGGACCATTCCGGAGTTCCGCGTCGCGATCAACATGTCGTCGCGCGATCTGCGCGAGCCCGATCTGCCGGACGTCGTCGCGGCCGCGCTGTCGGACTACGATCTGCCGGCGCGTGCGCTCACCGTGGAGATCACGGAAACCGTCGTGCTCGACGAGAGCGTGCTTCCGGTGCTGCGCCGGCTCTACGCGCTGGGCGTCAACATCGCGCTCGACGACTTCGGCATCGGCTACAGCTCGCTGTCGTACCTCAAGCGGCTGCCGATCTCCGTGCTCAAGATCGACCGCAGCTTCGTGCGCGACATCGTGTCGGACCCGTACGATCAGGCGATCGTCGCGTCGATCGTCGCGATCGCGCAGTCGCTCCAGTTCCGCGTGATCGCCGAAGGGCTCGAAACGGACGCGCAGGTGGAGCACTTGCGGGTGCTGGGCTGCGACGAAGCGCAAGGATACCGGTTCGGCAAGCCCCAGGTATTGGACGATCTGCTCGCGCTCACGGGCCGGCGCGAATGCTTGCGCTCGACCACGGCGGCGTAGCTGCGACAAGGGCCGTTTGAAGAGTCCAGCCGGTCGTGGTATAGTAACCCGTCACCCCGGCCGCGAGCCGAACACCCCGCGCGATCTTTCGTAAACGAGCGATCGACTTGCGCTCTTTTCCGAAAGAATCGATGCAACCGACTTTTGACGCGCTGGGCCTCAGCCCGGCGCTCCTTCGAGCCGTGCGTGAGCTCGGCTTCACCATCCCCACGCCGGTCCAGGCCGAGGCGATCCCGCCCGCGCTGGCCGGTAGAGACGTCCTCGCCAGCGCCCAGACGGGCACCGGCAAGACCGCCGCGTTCGGCATCCCCTTGCTCGAGCGCCTCGCGCCGCTGCCGCGCAAGAAGACGCGCGCGCTGATCCTCGCGCCGACGCGCGAGCTCGCCGCGCAGATCGCGCAGCACCTCACCGCGCTCGGCAAGGGCAGCAATCTTCGCGTCGCCGCGATCTACGGCGGCGTCGGCTTCGGCGCGCAGATCGCCGCGTTCGCGCGCGGCACCGAGATCATCGTCGCGACGCCGGGCCGCCTGATGGACCTGATGGGCCAGGGCGCCGCCCGCCTCGACGACGTGTCGCTGCTCGTCCTGGACGAGGCCGATCGCATGCTGGACATGGGCTTCCTGCCCGCGGTCAAGCGCATCGTCGCGAAGGTTCCGGCGCAGCGCCAGACGCTGTGCTTCTCCGCCACGATCGCGCCCGAAGTCCTCAAGCTGACGCGCGACCTGCTGCGCGATCCGGTGCGCGTCGAGACGGTGCCCCAGAGCAACTCCACGACCGCCGTGGGCATCACGCACACCGCGTACACCGTCGACCAGGGCAGCAAGACCGATTTGCTCGTGGAGCTGCTCAAGGACAACAACATCTACAGCGCGATCGCGTTCACGCGCACCAAGGCGCGCGCCAACCGGCTCGCCATGGCGCTCGAGAAGCACAACGTGCCCGCGGAGCGCATCCACGGCGACCGCTCGCAGGCGCAGCGCACGCGCGCGCTGGCCGACTTCAAGCGCGGCAAGCTGCGCGTGCTGGTTGCGACCGATGTCGCAGCGCGCGGCATCGACATCGTCGACCTCGGGCACGTCGTGAACTACGACGTTCCGATGGTCCCCGAGGACTACGTGCACCGCGTGGGCCGCACGGCGCGCGCGGAGCAGACGGGCGACGCGATCACGTTCGTGTCGCGCGACGAGGAGCGGCTGTTCCGCGACATCGAGAAGGCCGTCGGCCGCCGCATCGACCGCACCAAGACGCCGCAGCTGCCCGAGCCGCCGCCGCCGAGCGCGCAGCAGCACGCCGCAGCGGCGTTTCCGCAGCGGTTCGCTCCCTCGCGCAATCAGCACGCCTTCAGCGGGCCGTCGTCGTTCAAAGGCGGCGCGCGCTCGCATTCCGGCGGCAACCGGCGGGGACGCTGACCCTCTCCAGATAACACACGGGCCGTGACGTTCCTAACGGCCGTCACGGCCGCGTTCGCACTCGTCGCACCTATACAGCACGCGAACGCGGTCCCCAACCTGCCGGTCATTCGCGCGCTCGCTCCGAACGCGGCGCGCTACGTGCGCCTCAGACTCGACGTCACGGCATACGGTATCCCGGGGCACGGTGAGATTCTGATCGACCGGTCGACCGGGCACTACGTCCGGCGCTTCGACGCCGGACCCGTGTCCGAGCGCGAAGGCTGGGACGGCGTGCATCCGTGGCGCGCGGACGTCACCGGCATGCCGCGCATCCAGGGCAATGCCGACGAGCGCGCGGCGATCGTGGTGTGGGCCGACCTGCTCGCGCCGGTGGATCCGGCGGCGCGCGAGCACCCGTCGCGGCCGCCGGAGTTCGTG
Organism: Vulcanimicrobiota bacterium; assembly: GCA_034666325.1. Lineage (GTDB taxonomy): Bacteria > Vulcanimicrobiota > Vulcanimicrobiia > Vulcanimicrobiales > Vulcanimicrobiaceae > Vulcanimicrobium. Next base: position 2,881 of record JAXDMB010000416.1, on the reverse strand, counting down.
ACGGATGCGGGGAGCGGTGAGCTCACGAGCATTCTTCGCCACGTGGGTCAGGCGGCGGAGCGCACGACGTTCGGCGAGTACCGCGGCGCGAACGGTTTCGTCGTGCCGCACACGATCGTGGACGCGTCGGAGAACGGCACGTGGAGCGCGCGCGTGCTCGGCTTGGACACGCTGCGTTCGGTTAGCGGGAACGCGTTCGCGCCGCCGCGCGAGCCGCACGACGCGACGCTGCGCGGCGTCGCAACGGTGCAGACGATCGGCGCGCCCGACGTTCCGGTGATTCCGGTGTCGGTGAACGGCTCGGCGCCGCTGCGCTTCGTGCTCGACACCGGCGGGCAGAACGTGATCAGCCCGGACGCGGCGCGGCGCGCCGGATTGGACGCGCTCGGTGAAGGCACCGTCGGCGGCGCGGGCGCGGCGCTCGCGAAGACGCGCTACGCGATGGCGCGCAGCGTGCGCGTCGGCAGCGCGGAGATGCGCGACCAGCCGTTCGTCGTGCTCGACTTCGGCAAGAACGCTCCGGTCGACGGAATCGTCGGCTACGAGCTGCTCGCGCGCTTCGCCACGCGCATCGACTTGCAGCGCGGGCGTGTGGAGCTCGCGCGCGACGCGCGTGCGCTCAACGCATCGGGCGCCGCGGTGCCGATGGCGTTCGACGAACGCCAGCCGCAAGTCGACGGCGCACTCGACGGGATCGCCGGCGCGATGACGATCGACACCGGCAGCGCGAGCTCGGTCGACGTGAACGCACCGTTCGTGGTCGCGCACGATTTGCGCGCGCGCTATCACGCGGACGTGGAAGGCTATCCCATCTCGGGCATCGGCGGCCCCGTGCACGCGTACTTCGCGCACGCGAACGAGCTCCGGCTAGGCGACGTGCGCATCCGCGACGTGAACCTGCTGCTCACCGACGCGCGCGCGGGCGCCGAAGCGAACCCGGCGATCGCCGCGAACATCGGCGATCAAGTGCTGCGGCGCTTCACGCTCGTGATCGACTACCGCGCGTCGACGCTCTGGTTCGAAACCCCCTCGCGCTGAGCGAATGCGGGGTCGCCCAGTTGCCAAAGCAGGAACGCGAACTCGTCCGTGGTCAGGGCTTGCGCCTGGGTGCGTGAGCTGCCGAGATAGCCGTGGCCCGCGTCGTAGTCCACGCGCAGCAGCACCGGCTTCCCACTCGACGTCGCGGCTTGCAGACGTGCGGCGAACTTCGCGACGATCCACGGTGCGACGCGCGGGTCGTTCGCGCCCGTGATCGCGAGGACGGCGGGATATGCGGCGCCGTCTTTCACGTGCAGGTACGCGTCGGTCGCGTAGAGCGCGTCCCAGCCCGTTTTGTTCGCGATCGTTCCGAACTCCGGGATGTTCGCGGGACCGCCTTCGGCGAACTCGTCGCGCACCGCGTTCGTGTCGCCGACCACGTCGAGCGCCGCGCCCCACAGCTCGGGATGCTGCACGATCGCGTTGCCGATCGTCACCCCGCCCGCGCTCGTGCCGCTGCCGGCGAGCTTCGCCGGCTGGGTGTAGTGATTGTCGATCAAGTAGCGCGCGCACGCGATGAAGTCGTCGACCGTGCGCTGTTTGGTGGCGATGTGCGCGGCGAAGTGCCAGTCCTCGCCGTTCTCGCCGCCGCCGCGCGGATGGCACTCCGCGAAGATTCCGCCGCGTTCGAGCCAGGCCAGCCGCGTGGTGGAGAACGACGGCCGGATCACGATGCCGTACGCGCCGTAGCCGTCGACCCACGCGGGATGGCTGCCGTCGAGCTGCGCGTCCTTGCGCATGACGATCGACAGCGGGACCTTCGTTCCGTCAGCGCTCGTCGCGAGCACCTCGCGCGACTCGATCGCGGAATAGTCGACGTCCGACTTCTTGCGCAAGCCGGTATCGGTGAGCACCATGTTGCTGCCGGAGCGGTACCAGCGCGGCGACTCCGTCCACGACTGCAAGCCGTACGTCACGCCGGGCACCATCGGATCGGTCGCGACGCTGCCGATCGCGCCCGTGAACGGCAGCGCGACGACGCTCACCGCGCCCGGCGTGCCGTCGCGGTTCACCGCGAGCCTGCGCAGCGTCGAAAGGCCGCCCTCCAGATCGCGCAGGTAGATGCCGTCGCCGGCGAGCGAGACGTCCTCGATCACGCGCTCGCTCTCCGGCACGACGACGCGCGCGCCGGCCACGGTTCCGCGCCGCGCGTCGAACGCGAGGATGCGGTGGCGCGGCGCGTTGCGGTGCGAGCTCAGGTACACCGTGTCGCCGACGACTTGCCCGCCGGTGATCTTGTCGGCATAGCTCGCGATCTTGCGCCACGGCACGTGCGGTCCGACGACGGTAGCGGCGGGTGCCACGTAGACCTCGATCTCGTTCTGCACGCCGTGCACGACCGCCGCCGTCGCCCAGCGCGAGCGCGGCGTGACGTTGACGAACGCGCCGTCCTCGGGCGCGAACGGGATGCGTGGGTCGACATGGTAGCCGAAGACCGCCGGGTCGAGGTCGGGATCGCGTCCGAGCACGTGCAGCCGTGCGACGCCCTTGGTGTCTTTCTCGCTCTCGGGCTGGTTGGGCGCGGACTTCGGCGTGCGGAAATAATAGAACGAGCGGCCGTCCGCGCGCCATGACGGCGGGACGTAGATCGCGCGCTCGATCGCGTCCGAGAGCATTCGTCCGGTGCGCGCGTCGATCACGTGCAGCACGGTCTTCTCGGAGCCGCCCTCGGAGACGCCGACGGCGGCGTAGCGCGCATTCGGCGAGGGCGAGTAGTAGTCGATCGTGTAGTGCTCTTTGGGCGAGCGCGCGAAGCGGTCCGGATCGAACACCAGCCGCTCGGGACCGCCGGCGATCGAGCGCGCGTACAGACGCGTGGTGTTCGCGCCGGCCGGGCGCTTCT
>JAXDMB010000415.1:0-4237 GCA_034666325.1 Vulcanimicrobiota bacterium | reverse complement strand
GTACCTTCGCGCCGTAGCGAAGCGGAGGCGCTCAGCGGAGGCGCTCAGAGGCTCGCCCACACGTCCAGCTTGGTCTTCACCTTCTCGATCACCGCGTCGGTGAACTCCGTGGTGGACGCGTGGCCGCCCAGGTCGCTGGTCGCGATGCCTTCGCGCACCGTCTCGAGCGTCGCCTCGTAGATCGCGCGCGAGGCGTTGGGCGCGCCGCGCTCGTCGACGAACGTCAGCAGCGCGGCGATCGCGAGGATCATCGCCATCGGGTTGGCGACGTTCTTGCCGAACAGCCGCGGCGCGGTGCCGTGCGGCGCTTCGGTCATCACGACGTCCGGCTTGCCGTCCGGCGTGAACGACATCAGCGTCGACTCCGCGCCCGCGATCGAGCCGAACAACTGCATCACCAAGTCCGACAGGCAGTCGCCGTCGCGGTTGAGCGACGGGATCACCATCGGATCGCCGGCGGTCGAGATCAGCAGCGCGTATGTCGCATCGATGAGCTGCGGCTCGTACGTCACGTCGGGATAGCGCGAAGCCGCCGCGTCCATCTCTTCCTTGAGCATGCCTTCGTATACCGGGCTCACCGTGTACTTCGGGCCCCCGAACACTTTGGCGCCCATCCGGCGCGCGTGAAAAAACGCGTACTCCGCCACGACGCGGCACACCGAGCGCTCGATCCGTTCCGTGCGATAGGCGATCTCGTCGCCGCCGATCTGCTCGCGCCATTCCTTCGCGCCGTACGCGTCGCCGACGGCCATGCGCACCACCGAGATCGGCGCGTGGATGCCCGCGACCGGCCGCACGCCGGGGATGCGCCGCCCGGTGCGCACGATCACCTTGCCGTCGATCGCTTGGCGCAGAATGGCGTTCGGCGAGCCGACGTCGCCGGTGGTTTCCGGCGTTATCGTGGCGGCCTTCAGGCCGAGCTTCGTGCGCTTCATCGCCGTGGCGGCCTCGTGCACGACGCCGTTCTTCGTCTCGCGGCGCTTCTCGAGCGAGAGGTCGAAGTGCTCGACGCCGACGTCGAAGCCGATGACGTCGCGCTCGAGCATCCGCAGCGACTCGACGAGGAGCTCTTGTCCGGTCTGGTCGCCTTCCAAGACGACGATGGTTGGCTTGGGCACGACCCCGCCGTTTCGCGGCGAAACGTGCGGTGTCCGCCCCTCGGGCGAGGGCACGAAATCGCCACGCCGAATGTTGGCGTCATGAGACTTTCAGCGGGTGCTCTCACGTTCGCCTTCGGCGTCGCCGCGTTCGCCACGAGCGCGCCGCGTGCGGACGCGGCGTTTTCCGACGCGCTCTGCCCCGAGGCCACGCAGTACGTGGTCGCGCTGGGACAAGTGCCGCCCAACGATCCGCCGCAGCGCATCTACGACGCTGCGCGCGCCACCACGGCCGCGTACGACAGCTGCGCGAAGCGCCAACTGGCGGATGCAAAGATCGAGCCCGGCGTGCACTACGCGTACACGCGCCAGGCGAGCTTCGCGATCCTCGAAGCGCGCGCGCTCGTCGCGCTGAACCGCCCGAGCGACGCGAAGGCCGTCGTGCTCAATGCCAAGCGGCTCGCGCAGGACGTGTTCGAGTGGCGCCGCTCCATCGACCAGAACGGCTCGTACATCGCATCGAGCCGCAGCAACAACCAGCCGTCGTTCTACCGCGATGCCGCGAAGGAGGTGATCGCCGCGGCGGACGACATGCTGGCGAAGCTGTCCGCGGTGCCGCCCGCGGCAACAGCCGTTCCGGCTCCGGCCGCGACCGGCCCGCACAGGTGATGAACCCCTCGTAACGGGAAGTCGGACGCGATGGCTCGCGTCCGACGCAAGAGCAGCGCAGCAACGCGCTGGAACCTCGAGATAGCCGGTATCGCCGCGCTCGGCTTCGCATTGCTGCTCGGCATCGCGCTCGTCGCGCCGCCGGCGCGCACCGGCGTGGCCGGCGGTGCGACCGCGTTCGCGCTGCACGCGATGTTCGGGCTCGCGGCCGGATTGTTCGTGCTGCTGATCGCGCTCGTCGCCGCGATCGTGTTTCTCGAGATCAACGTGCCGAAGATGATCGCGACGCTCGGCGGCGCCGCGTGCGCGTACTTCGTGCTGATCGACGCCGGCATCGCGGCGTCGGGCCGCGACGGCGGGCTGCTCGGCGGCGGCTTGACCCGCGCGCTGCACGCGCTCGTCGGCGACGCGGGCGCGTGGGTGGTGCTGCTCGTGGCGGTGCTCGCGGTGACGGTCGCGATCACCGGGGTGAGCTTGAAGAAAGTGATCGGCTGGTGCGTCGTGCGGCTCGCCGCGCTGCGCCCGCCCGCCGCGCCCGCGAAGAACGGCGGCGCGAAGGCCGCCCTCGCACCGCCGCGCCCGGCATCGCTGCGCGAGGCGTTTCATCTGCCCGCGCTGCTTCCGCGCGCGCAGCAGCCCGTCGCGGCCGCCGCGAGCGCGGGCACCGCGGTCGCCGTGCCGGAGATCCCGGCGCCGACGCATACGGTCGTCGAGACGCAGCCCATCCGCTTCTACGACGAAGACGTCGCGGACGACGATGCCGAGGACGATTACGACGACGAGTACGACGACGACGATGAGGACGACGACGCGGAGGGCGTGGACGAATCCGGCGGCGACGCGGCGGACGACGACGTGCCGGCGGGCGATGATGACGACGCGGTCGCGGACGAGCCCGAGGATGACGCGCCGGGCGGCGTCGAGTCCGGCGTGCAGGACCGCTCGCGAATGGGCGTGCTCGCGCTGAGCGGCGACTACGAGCCGCCGCCCGCGCCGCGCCCGGCGTGGCAGCTTCCCGACATCACGAAGATCTTCGACCCGCCGCAGGCGCAGAAGAACGACGACGCGAGCCGCGCGCACACGCTGGAGGACACGCTCGCATCGTTCGGCGTCATCGCGAAGGTGACGCACATCGAGCGCGGGCCGTCGATCACGCGCTACGAGCTCAAACCGGACCGCGGCGTGAAGATCTCGCGCATCTCGTCGCTCACCGACGACCTCGCGCTCGCGCTCGCCGCGACGAGCGTGCGCATCGAAGCGCCGATTCCCGGCAAATCGGCGGTCGGCATCGAGGTGCCGAACTCCATCGTGTCGATCGTCGCGATCCGCGAGATCTTACAGAACATCCCGCAGGGCGTGCCGCCGCTGTCCATGGCGCTGGGCAAGGACATCACCGGGCGGCCGGTGTTCGGCGACTTGGCAAAGATGCCGCATCTTCTCGTCGCGGGCGCCACGGGCGCGGGCAAGTCGGTGTGCCTGAACTGCATCATCGCCTCGCTGCTCGTCACGGCGACGCCGGACCAGCTCGAATTGCTGATGATCGACCCCAAGCGCGTCGAGCTCACGGTGTACAACGGCATTCCTCACCTCAAGCACGAGGTGATCACGGACCCGTCGCTCGCCGCGGGCGCACTCGCGATCATCACCCGTGAGATGGACATGCGCTACGAGCGCTTCGCGAAATCCGGCGTGCGCAAGATCGAAGAGTACAACGCAAAGTTCCCGGACGAGAAGCTGCCCTACATCGTCGTGATCATCGACGAGCTCGCCGACTTGATGCTCGTCGCGCCGGCCAAGGTCGAGATGCTCATCATGCGTCTCGCGCAGCTCGCGCGCGCCACCGGGATCCATTTGGTCGTCGCGACGCAGCGGCCGTCGGTGGACGTCATCACGGGCCTCATCAAGGCCAACATTCCGTCGCGCATCGCGTTCGCCGTGAGCTCGCAGGTCGACTCGCGGGTGATTCTCGACATGGGCGGCGCGGAGCGGCTGCTCGGGCGCGGCGACATGCTGTACTTGCCGATCGACGCACCCAAGCCCGTGCGCGCGCAAGGCGCGCTCGTGACCGGTGAGGAGATCGACAAGCTGGTCGAGTTCTGGAAGCGCCAGGCGAAGCCCGACGCGACGAAAGCGATGGAGATCACGCCGATCCGCGAGGACGACGAGCGCGCCGGAAACGGTGACCGCAAGGTCGACGAGCTGTGGTACGACGCGGCGAAGTTCTTGCTCGACTCGCGCGTCGCGAAAGGCGATGCCGGCGTCGGCTCGACGGCCGCGCTGCAAGCGCGCTTCTCGATCGGCCACCCGCGCGCGGTGCGCGTCATGCGCCAGCTCGAAGAGTTCGGCGTCGTGGGCCCCAACGAAGGCACGAAGCCGCGCAACGTGATCCTGGAATCGCCCGCCGACCTCGAGCGCATCGCCGACCGCATCGGCCGACCGGCGCAAACCGACCTGTTCGCGGGATGATCCGC
>JAXDMB010000414.1:0-4821 GCA_034666325.1 Vulcanimicrobiota bacterium | reverse complement strand
CCGACAGGCCCATCGCGACACCGAGTATGCGCAGGCGGCGGATTCGCATCGTGAACGCGCGCGCCTAGAGGTTAACTAACTCTGGACGCGCCCGATGTAGCGGCGGTCGCGCGTGTCGATGCGGATCACGTCGCCCGGGTTGACGAACAGCGGAACGTTCACCGTCGCGCCCGTCTCCAGCTTCGCGGGCTTCGTGGTGCCGGTCGCGGTGTCGCCCTTGAAGCCGGGATCCGTCTCTTCCACCTTGAGCTCGACGTGCGCCGGAAGATCCGCGCCGATCGCGGTGCCGTCGTGGAACTGCACGGCGATCTTCATCCCGTCCTTGAGGAAATCGGCGGGATCGCCGATCACGTCTTTCTGCAGCGTGACGTTCTCGTACGTCTCCGCGTCCATGAAGTGATAGCCGTCGGCGTCGTTGTAGAGCATCTGCATGTCGCGGTTGTCGACCGTCGCGCGCTCGAGCTTCTCGCCGGCGCGGAACGTGCGCTCCACCGTCGAGCCTGTCTTCACGTTCTTCAAGCGCGTGCGCACGAATGCCGCGCCCTTGCCTGGTTTGACGTGAAGGAACTCGATGACGGTCCAGAGCTGCCCTTCGATGATGATGGTGACGCCGTTGCGAAAATCGTTCGAGCTAATCATTGGTGGTGGGCGCTTTCAGCAAGCTGAGCCGGTTTTCCGTCCCGTGCCGCAGGCGGTTGAGGTTCTCGCCATGGCGGTAGATGATGAGGACCGCGGAGACGAGCCCGTACACGAGGCCGATTCGGCCCAGGCCGAACCACAGGACCGGCGCCATCGCGAGCGACGCCAGCATCGAGCCGGCCGACGCGTAGCCGCAAGCGAGCACCACGGCCACCCACACGATGCCGAACGCGATACCGGCGGGCCACCACAGCGCGATCGTGGCGCCCAAGAACGTCGCAACCCCCTTGCCGCCCTTGAAGCCGAGAAAAGGCGACCAGCAGTGCCCGGCCACGGAGGCGAACGCCGCCAGCGCCGCCGGAACGGGGCCGCCGAGCGCGCCCGCGGCCAGGGCCGGGGCGAAGCCCTTGAGCGCGTCGAGCGCCAGCACCGCGATGGCGCCGCGCTTGCCGAGCGTGCGCAGCGCGTTGGCCGCTCCGATGTTGCCGCTCCCCGCGTTGCGGATGTCCGTTCCGTAGAACGCGCGCGACACGAGCACGCCAAACGGGATCGAGCCGACGGCGAACGCGACGACCACCGCGGCGACCGAGATCAGCGGCTCGGTCATTCGCGATGCTCTCCGCCGGAGTGCTCGCCGTGTCCGCCCTCGTCGCGCCGCGAGCGGAACTGGAACGTGAGCGGCACCCCTTCGAAATCGAACTCGCTGCGCAGCGTGTTCTCGATGAAGCGCCGGTACGACGCGGGTACCAAATCCGGGTCGTTGACGTGGAACACGAACAGCGGCGGGTGCGTCTGCGGCTGCGAGACGTACAGGATCTTCAGCGGCTTGCCGGAGTGGATCGGCGGCGGATGCGCCATCACCGCGTCGCGGACGATCGTGTTGAGCTTCGCCGTCGGAACGCGCCGGTCGAGGTTCTCGGCGACGTGTGAGACCACCGGCATCAAGCTCTGCAGACGGCGTTTCGTGAGCGCGGAGAGGAACGTGACCGGCGCGAACGACGCGAACGGCAACTGCGCGTGGATCTCGTTCGCGAGCTCGTTCTGCGAGTACTCGCCCAGCTCGCGCACGAGATCGTACTTGTTGCCGACGATCACGAGCGCTTTGCGTTCTTCGAGCGCGATGCCAGCTAAACGGCGGTCTTGGTTCGTCGGGCCGGTGAGCGCGTCGATGAGCAGGATCGCGATGTCGGAGCGCGCGATCGCTTTGAGCGAGCGCAGCGAGGAGTAGTACTCGATCGAGCCGTGATGACCGGGCTGTTTGCGCACGCCCGCGGTGTCGATCAGCCGGAAGCGGCGGCCGCTCCAGGTGAACAGCGTGTCGATCGCGTCGCGCGTGGTGCCCGGCACGTCGGACACGATCGCGCGCTCTTCCTCGAGCAGCGCGTTGAGCAGCGACGACTTCCCGACGTTCGGCCGCCCGATCAGCGCGATGGAGAGTTCCGTCTCCCCGAGATCGGTGGGATCTTCGGGCGGCAGCTTCTCGACGATCGCGTCGAGCAGGTCGCCCGTGCCTTCGCCGTGCAGCGCCGACACGCCGTACACCTCGCCGAATCCGAGGCCGGCGAACTCCGCGTGCACCGACGCGGCGTGCTTGGGCGACTCGATCTTGTTCGCGACGATGATCACCGGCTTGCGCGTGCGGCGCAAAATCTGCGCGACGTCCTGGTCGAGCGGCGTCAGCCCGTCCTGCGCGTCGACCACGAACACGATGACGTCCGCGTCGCGCGCGGCCGATTCAGCCTGCTCGCGCGTGCCGTGCGCGATCGGATCGTCGGGATCGACCTCGGTGTCGATACCGCCGGTGTCGACGAGCGTGAAGGTGCGGCCGTTCCACTCCGCGAGCGCATAGAGGCGGTCGCGGGTGACGCCGGGCGTGTCCTCGACGATCGCGAGGCGCTGGCCGAGCAGGCGGTTGAACAGCGCGCTCTTCCCCACGTTGGGGCGGCCGACGACCGCGACGGTCGCCGGGCGCACGCGAAGGGAGGGTGCGAGGGCTTCGGACATGACCGCCCAAGGTTCCCATCGATATGCTCCGTCGCCTCGCGGCGGTCGCCGCGTGGCTGATTTTCCTCGCCGCCGTTCCGACCGGATCGCTGTACGTGACAACCCTGCCGACCAGCGCCGACGTGTGGATCGACGGCACGTACGTCGGCCGTAGCCCGCTCGTGCTGAGCGGGCTGGCGACCGGGCACCACACCGTGGGCCTCACGAAGAACGGCTGGAACCCGCTCCAGCTCGACGTGAGCGTCGTGGCGGCGCAGACGACGCTCAGCTCCACCAAGCTCGACCGTGCCAACACGGGGGTGCCGTCCCCGCCCGGCTCGATCGCGATCCACGGGATCCCGGCCGACGCGACGTTCGTGGACGGCGTGGCCGTGACGCCGGCCAAGGACGGGACGATCGCCGTCCCGGCCGGGTCGCACCAGCTGGCCGTCCGCACGCCGCGCGGCCGGATCACGCGCACGGTGCAGGTGTGGCCGCTGACGCGCACGGACGTCGTGCTGCAGCCGGACGTCGAGGCGGTGCGGCCCAGCGTCGTCGCGCCGGCCGAGGACTACGTGCCGCGCAGCGCGATCCGGATCGACGGCGAGAAGGTCGTCATCAAGTACGGCGGGCACGACGTGGTCGGCCGCATCGGGATCACCACCTACCGGGTCGACGGCAGATCGGTGGACTACGGCGAAGCACCCACCATGATCGGCCCGCGCCTCTACCTCCCGCTCGACCTGCTCACCATGCTCTCGTCCGGAACACGCTGATGGCTCAAATCTACATCGAGACGCACGGCTGCCAGATGAACGAGGCCGATTCGCAGGACATCCAGCGGCGCGCGATCTCGGCCGGATTCACGCTCGCGGAGCGTCCGGAAGATGCGTCGGTGCTCGTTCTCAACACGTGCACCGTGCGCGACAACGCGGAGCGGCGCGCCTACGGGCGCATCGCGCACTGGAAGGCCGTCAAGGACGCCGACCCGTCGGTGAAGGTGATCGTGACGGGGTGCTTGGCCGAGCAGGACAAGGACCGGATGCAGAAGCTGGTGCCGCACGTGGACGGCGTGTACGGAACGCGCGAGCTCGGTGCGCTCGGCGACGCGCTCGCCGCGTGGCGCGCGGAGTATCCGGAGGACGGATTCTCGGTGGACCGCGAGATCGAGACGGTGATGGGCGGCGCGGGCGAGGGCATCGCGGGACCGTACGACTATCTGCGCGCGTACGTGAACGTGCAGCGCGGGTGCTCGTACTACTGCACGTTCTGCATCGTGCCCCACGTGCGCGGGCGCTTCGACCACCGGCCGATGCGCGAGATCCTCGACGAGATCCGGCTGAAGACCGCCGCGGGCGCGCGCGAGATCACGCTGGTGGGCCAGACGGTGAACGCGTACAAGGAGCCGGCGACCGGCGCGGACTTCGCCGACCTGATCCAAGAGGTGTGTGCGATCGAGTCGGTCGAGCGCGTCGGCTTCATCAGCTCGCACCCCAAGGATCTGAACGAGAAGCTCGCGCGCGTGTGCGCGACGCTGCCCAAGATGAACCCGCGCTTCCATCTCGCGCTCCAGTCGGGCTCGAACCCGATGCTGCGCAAGATGAACCGCAAGTACACGATCGAGCAGTTCCTCGAGCGCATCGAGACGTTCAAGTCGCACAACCCGAGCTGGGCGATGACCACCGACCTGATCGTGGGCTTCCCCGGCGAGACGGAAGACGATTTCCAGCGCACCGTGGACGTGTGCGCGACCGGCATCTTCGCGCAGGCGTACATGTTTGTCTACTCGCCGCGGCGCGGGACGCCCGCGGCGGTGTGGCATGCGGCGAACGCGGTGCCGCACGACGTCGCGCAGGACCGCTTCGTGCGGCTCAAAGCAGTGCAGGACGAAGCGGTGCGCGCCTATCACGACCGCAAGATCGGCACGACCGTGCGCGCGCTGATCCACGGCGTGTCGCGCAAAGACCGCACGAAGATCAGCGCCAAGTCGATCGACAACGTCACGGTGAACTTCCCGCTGGTCGAGACGGAGCCCGATCTCGCGCATCCGTGGGTGGACGTGGACGTGGAGAGCGCGTCGGTGTGGGGCGTGCGCGGAATCTGCGTTGGTCGCGCCGCCAGCTATGACGGCGCAGCGCAGCCGGTCGCGCCGCCGCTAATCGATCTGCTCGCGGTGTAGCGACGCAGACGTAGCCGCCG
>JAXDMB010000413.1:0-3845 GCA_034666325.1 Vulcanimicrobiota bacterium | reverse complement strand
AGCCCGAAGTTGCACGGTGAAAGCGTCATCGTCGGCGAGCCGTATTACGTCACGGATTCCTGGATAAACCATCTCGACTTGGAGTGGAACGACCGAGCTGCGAGAGAGGCGAAGGTGCGGTTATACGAGCAGCACGGTCCCTCCGAGGCACGGTTTTATCTCTACGAGGAGCGCGCGTACGAGACGAAGCCGTTAGCATGGTCTCCCCAAATACCGCAACTGTCTGTTCAGGAAGCGTCGGCGAGCCCGTTCCAAGCCTCGCTGCGATTCGTCGACGTACCGGAGAACGTGTACGCGGCGAGTCACGCGGCGATGGTGCTGTGCGTTCGGAACGACTCGTCGCGGAGCTTCATTCCCGGAAACGGCTGGTCGCGCGAGGCGAACGTCCGAGCCGCATACCAGTGGCATGCGTTGGATTCGGGCATCGCCGCGCTGGAATATCCGCGCGTCCCGTTGCCGAAACGGCTCGAACCAGGCGCGAGCACGCTCCTGTTTCTCGCCGTCGAAACGCCCGCCGAACCGGGGCGATACCTTCTGCGGCCCGACCTCGTCGAAGAGCAGGTCGCGTGGTTTTCCCATCATTGCGTCATCGAGCCGCTCGAAGTGATCGTCCGGCAACCGCCGTCATGAGCGAACCGGCGCCGGCGCCCTTCGTGGTCGGTGCGCCACGGTCCGGAACGACGATGCTCCGGTCGATGCTCGACGCGCATCCGGCCGTCGCGATTCCGCACGAGACCGCCTTCTACCGCGCTCTTCTGAAGGTCCCGTTCACCGCGCCGGACTGGCTCGAGCAGGCTCTCGACGCGCGTGAACGGCATGCCGAGATCGGGGATGTCGTACGCGAAGGCCGGCGCTACGACAAGAACGTCATCGCATCGCTGATGCATACGGATCGCCCGCCGTTCGTCACGTCGGTCGGCCGCTGGCGAACGGCGATGTCGCCGGCCGAAGCCGCGGCCTGCGAACGCCTTGCGGGCAGCCTCCTCGGCGAGCTCGGCTACGCCCCGGAGCACGGCGGGATGTAGCGCATCGCGAGTTCCCGTCGTTCCGACGTCGAATGCACTCGCGCTGAACCTGTGGCCCGTGCAATCTTGGACACCGACGCAAGGGAGAACATGCGGTCGAACGCGGTGTCGGTCTATGACGCCAGCGTGGTGGGTTACGCCGTGCACGACGGGCCGAAGCGCGGTCGTGTCAGGCCTCGGCGAGCGCTCCGATGCGCGCATCACGCATGCGCCACAGACGCAGCATCACCAGCCAAACGGCTACGCAGATCAGTATGATGAGCAGCCTCGTGTTCGTCGACGGGACGAGGGTCTTGAAGTCGACGGTCACGCCCATGATGTTGCCGATGACGTGGAACGACGCCGCGGCGAAGATCGACCGCGTCCTGTCCGCGACGAACCCGATGCCGATGCTCGCGACGATGATGAACAGGAGGCTGACGATTTCGTCGATCGCCGTGTGACCGCCGAGATACGAGAGATGCCACGCGTACCAGAACACGCCCGTGATCGTATATCGAACGAGCGGAGCGCGGTTCGCGAACTCGCCTTGAAGGTAGCCGCGCCAGCCGGTCTCTTCGAGGATCGCATAGAGCGCGATCCAGACGCCCATGTGTACGCCGAACAGGTGCGGATCGACTCCGAAGGGGTTGTTCACGCCGAGCACCGCCATCACGACCGCGGGCACCGCTAGCATCGCCAAGCCCATCGCCGGGTACGTGCCGCCGAAGCTCATCCGGCTCTTGGGGCGGAACGCAGCCCAAATCACGAGGGCGCCGATGAACGGTCCCACCCCGCTGAACAGGTGCCAGTACATGGCCCACATGCCGTGCTGCGGGTTCGACAGATCGCTCGTATGCCAATAGACGCGAGCGAGAAACGAGAAGCCGAGCGCGATCACATAGTATATCGCGATCCTGATCCATTTCGCGTCGAGCTGCTGCAGCATGATCTCCGCTGTTATCGCCGGGCGGCCTGATGTCCGCTGGACGAATGGTGAGACCAGCCGCGCGCGCGGGCCGCAAGAGGGGCGAGCGGTCGTACCGGACAAGCCTCGTTCCAAGCCGGCTCACGCGCCGGTGTTTGGAGGGCATCATGTGGCCATGGGGCAGAGCTTTCATCTCTCTCGCCGTTCTCGTTGCTGCGATCTGCGGCGCGGGCTCGCCGCGAGCCGGCGCACAAGCCGAATGGCCGGCCGCGGACGCCTACCGCAACGCCGACAAAGACGCGGCGAACTGGATCTTGCCGGCGCGCGGCTACAGCGGTAACCGCTACGTCACCGAGACCGAGATCACGCCCGCCAACGTCGGAACGCTCAAGAAAGCGTGGTCGGCCAACGTCGACGCGCGCGGCCCGCTCGAGACCGCGCCGATCGTCTGGAACGGCACGATGTACGTGACGTCGTCGCACAACGACGTCTACGCGCTCGACGCGGCGACCGGCGCGACGAAGTGGCACTTCCCGTACAAGCCGCACGTCATCGCGTTCTCCGCCAACCGCGGCGTCGCGCTCGCCAACGGCAAAGTCTACGAAGCGACGCTCGACGGGCACCTGATCGCGCTCGACGCGACGACCGGCAAACCCGTCTGGAACGTCGTCGCCGCGCACGATCTCACCAACACGTTCTACACGATGCAGCCGGTGCCGTACAAGAACATGCTGCTGCTCGGCGCTTCGAACGGCGACTGGGGAGGCATCGGGTACATCAGCGCGTTCGACGCCAACACGGGCAAACGGCTGTGGGACTGGAACGCGGTTCCCGGTCCGGGCGAGCCCGGTCACGAGACGTGGAGCGGCGACTCCTGGAAGCGCGGCGGCGGCGCGATCTGGAGCGGCGTCGCGATCGATCCGGCGAGCGACACGCTGTACGTGGACGCCGGCAATCCGCAACCCGACTTTCTCGGTACCGTGCGCAAGGGCGCGAACCTCTACACCAACTCGATGATCGCGCTCGACATCAGCGGCGCGAAACCGAAGATCAAGTGGTACCGCCAGTTCATCCCGCACGACGTGCACGACTGGGATCCCGCGATGCCGCCGGTGCTCTTCAGCGGCACCGTGAACGGATCGCCCCGCAATCTCGTCGCGTCGGGCGACAAGGGCGGCAACTTCTGGGTGCTCGACGCGGGCACGGGCGCGATCGTCCATCATCTGGCCGTCAGCACGCAAAGGGGCCAGAGCACGGAGCCCAACCGCACGGGCGCGATCGCGTGCCCGAACACGAACGGCGGCGTGGAGTTCAACGGCGGCAGCTACATGCCCGAGACGAACGCGTTCTACGTCCCGAGCGTCGACCAGTGCGGCATCTGGAAATCGCAGGGCACCGCGACGTACGTCACCGGCCAGTTCTATCTGGGCGGCGCGTTCCCGCCGCTCTACGGCCCGAGCACCGGCTACATGAACGCGGTCGACATCGGCACCGGCAAGTTCATGTGGCGCAAGCACTTGGCGTTCCCGCAGATCGGCGGCGCGCTCTCGATGTCGCCCGGGATCGTGTTCACCGGCGGCGTCGACGGCGACTTCACCGCGTACGACGCCAAGAGCGGCAACGTGCTGTGGCACTACAAGACCGGCATGACGATCCAGGCGCCGCCGCACTCGTACGTCGCCGGCGGCAAGCGATACGTCGTGGTCGCCTCCGGGCCCGCGGGCGTCAACTTCGCCGACCCGCGTTTCAGCAAGGGGGCGCCGACGCTCGAAGGGCGGTACACCCATCCGACGTCCGCGGTGATCACCGCGTTCGCGCTGCCGTAACCGGAGGTTCTCGAATGCGCACGATCGCGCTGTGCTTCGCCGCCGTCATCGCGCTGAGCGGTACGTCTCCGGCGCAGCCGGCCTCCG
>JAXDMB010000412.1:0-3137 GCA_034666325.1 Vulcanimicrobiota bacterium | reverse complement strand
CAGCGCATGCGGATCGGTGATCCGGCGAACGTTCGCGTCGACCTCGCGCAGAGCGGCGGCCTTTTCCGTCGCCTCGCGGTCATCCGCCGCGCCGATGACGACGCATGTGCGCCCGACCAAATTCAGGCTGACCGGATAGAAGCCGTGCGGCGGCAGCGGATCGTCCGCGCGCTCGCGCGCCTCGCCGGCGCGCACCTCAGTAGTCCACCGGGCGCAGGTAGAACTCGTTGATCGCGGTGCTCGACACGAGCGCCGTGGTGGGGAGGTGGCGCTTCCAGTGCGTGGAGTCCACGCGGCGGCGCACCAGACGCACTTCCGCGGCGGCGTAGCCGCGCGCCACGATCGCGCCGTCGCCGTAGCCGAGCAGGATGAGATTCAAGATGCGGTCCGCGAGCGCGTACGTGATGCCGAGATCGCTCTCATCCGTTTGGTTCGCTTCGAGATCGGCGCTCGGCGGCTTGTCGACCACCTCGTTGGGCACGCCCAGATGGCGCGCGAGCGCCCACACCTGCGTCTTGTAGAGGTCGCCGATCGGGTTGACCGGGGGCGTATCGTCGGCGTGCCAGGTAAAGTAGCCCATGAGCCGCTCGGTCTTGTTTCCGGTGCCGACCGGCAGCGCGTTGCGCCGCGCGGATTGATCGAACAGCACCAGCATGCGCATGCGCGCCATGACGTTGCCCTTGCGGCGCGCGTCGGCGTCGGGTGCGTGCTTCAGATAGCCGTCGACGGCGTCGGAGATGTCGACCGTTTCCGCGTGAATGCCGAGCGCGTCCACGATGCGCTGCGCGTCGGACAGCGACGACGGGCTGGACGTGCGGTACGGCATGCGGATCGCGTACACGTTCTCGGGTCCGAGCGCGCGGGCGCACAGGTACGCGACGAGCGCGCTGTCGATGCCGCCGGAAAGACCGAGGATCGCCTTGCCGAGCCCGCGCCGCACGAGCATCTCGTCGCGCAGAAACGCTTCCAACCACCGCGCGGTCAGCTCCGGGTTGATCGCGAGCGACGGCTCCGCGAGCGGCGCTTCGATCACGGGCAGCATCATTCGCGCTCCTCGAGCCGCCGCGTCACGGGGATTTCTTCGTCCAGCCACAGATCCGGCAGCACCGCGGACAGATCGCCGAGCAGCGGGATCGTCGCGCGCGCGAGGTCGACCTCGGCGGGATCGAGCTGCACTTTCACCACGCACGCGTCGAGCGGCCCCGCCGATGCGATGAGGTCGCCGCGCGGCGAGTACGCGCACGTTCCGCCCGACATTCCCTTGCCGCCCTCGAATCCGGTGAGACCCGCGTACAGCACGTAGATCCCGTGCTCTGCCGCCGCGGACGACAGCAGCGACTTCCAGCGCGCGTTGCTCTCGAGCTCGCCGTCACCGCAGAGCCCGCGGCCCGGCGACGCGCTCGGAATCACGATCAGCCGCGCGCCCTTGAGCGCCGCGACGGTCGGCATGATCGCGTGCCACGCGTCCTCGCAGATCAGCATCGCGGCGGGTCCGAACGCGGTGTCGAATACCGAGAGCCGGCGGCCGCGCGTCAGAAAACGCTCCTCGTCGAACACGCCGTACGTCGGCAAGAACATCTTGCGGTGCACGTGCACGACGTGCACGCCCTCTTCACCACCGCACCGCACGTAGATCGCGCTGTTGTGGAACGTCCCGGCGACGTTCTCGTAAAACCCGACCACCACGTCGCACGGCCGCCCCGCACCGGACGCGCGCCACTGCGCGTCGATCCGCTGCGCCATCGTGGGTGCGTCGACCGCGAGCTCGTACACCGCGCCTTCCAGAAAATAGCCGGTCAGCGCGGCTTCCGGAAACACGATGAGATCGGGCGCGCCGGGCGCGAGCTGCGCGAACACGTCACGCATCGCGCTGAGGTTCGCCGGCACATCCCCTTTGCGCGGCTTGAACTGAACCAGCGCGACGTTCATTCTAACGGCGCTCCGCCCCAGGCTGCGCGCCCCCCACGCGTTGCGTGGGGCCCCCCGTCCGAGCTCGCAACGACGTCGTCGTACGAGGACGATGCTGCTGCGCTCGCTCCTTCGCCATCGTGCCGTCTTATTTCGCGACGGCGAGCGTCGGGACCGCGCGCAGCTTCTCCGCGATCTCCTCGGCGGGATAGGTGAGGATCTCGACGAGCGTCGGGTGCAGGTGCGGGATGCGCGCGTAGTCCTGCACCGTCGCGCCGTACGCCATCGCGACGATCAGCGGCTCGATCAAGTCCGATGCGTCCGGGCCGAGGATCGCGGCGCCCAGGATGCGCCCGTCCTTGGGCGACGCCATCATCTTCACGAACCCCTGCGTGCGCCCGAGCGCGACGGCCTTGCCGTGATCGTTGAACGGATAGGTCGCGCGCACATAGTCCACGCCCGCGCGCTCGAGCTCGCGCTCCGTCTCGCCGACGACCGCGACTTGCGGGTCGGTGAACACGGTGTGCGTCTTGCTGAGGCTGTAGTCGGCGCGCTCGTGCGCGCCGGTGGCGGCGTTGCGGCCCGCGACCTCGCCCTGCTGGATCGCGACGTGCACGAGCAGATACTGTCCGGTGACGTCGCCCACGGCATAGATGTCGGGGTTGGACGTGCGCAGCGTCTCGTCGACCGGGATGCCGGTGATGTCGTGGTGCTCGACGCCCGCGTTGTCGAGACCCATGCCGCACACGTTCGGCACGCGGCCCAGCGCGTAGAAGATCTCGTGCGCGGCGACCTCGCGCTCTTCTCCGCCTTGCGCGAAGTGGACGACTTTCATTCCGTCGCGGACGCTCACGCGGTGGACCTGCGCGCCCGTCTCGACGCGCAGCCCCTCCTCGCGGAAGTACTCGGTGAGCCCGATCCCGATGTCGTGGTCCTCGCCGGAGAGCAGGTGGGGCGAGCGCAGCACGATCGTGGTGGGGACGCCCGCTCGGTGGAAGAACTGGCCCAGCTCGCTGCCGACGTAGCCGCCGCCCAGCACGACGAGCGACTTTGGCGGCTCGTCCAGATCGAGCGCCTCGTCGCTGTCGATGAACCCTGCTTCGGCCAGGCCGGGAACCGCGGTCGGCGCGACGCTGCTGCCCGTGGCGATGACGAACCGCGGCGCGTAGAGCACCTCGTCGCCGACGCGCAGGGTCGTCGGCGATTCGAACTCCGCCGCGCCGCTGAAC
>JAXDMB010000411.1:0-3268 GCA_034666325.1 Vulcanimicrobiota bacterium | reverse complement strand
CTCTACGTCTACGCGACGACGTCGCTGACGGACGGCGACATCGCGGTCGAGTACAACCACTGGGTCACCGACGATCTTGCGCCGATCGGCAACTCGTCGTTCGGAATCTGCGAAGTGTTCCCGTATGTCGACGGCTCGATGCTGGTCGACGACATGATCTTTCTCGAAGGCGCCGCGCAAGGACAGACGATGTTCGCGTCGACCGGCGACAACGGCGGCAACTGCTCCGTCGGCGTTCCGAACGGCGTTCCGGCAGGCGCGCCGCTCGTCGAATATCCGGCAGCGTCCGCGTACGTCGTCGCCGTCGGCGGCACGACGCTCGTGAGCCAAGTCGACGGCACGTATCAAGGTGAAGCGGCGTGGTACGCGGGCGGCGGCGGGATCAGCCAGTTCGAGTACTCGCCGTACTGGGAGCAGGGCGTTCAACCGATCAGCAGCACGCCCGCGGGCCTGTCGTTCCGCGGCAGCCCGGACATTGCGATGGACGGCGACTTGCAGACCGGCATGAAGATCTACGAAGGCGGCCGCTGGACGGTCACCGGCGGAACGAGCCTGTCGTCACCGCTCGCGGCGGGCGTATGGGCGCGCATGCTGCAAAGCCATCCCGGCCTCGGCTATGCGCCGCCGCTGCTGTACCACGCGTTCCAGATCAGCAACCCGGGCACGAAGTACCTCGGCCCGCCGGTGACGATCCAAGTGGGTCCCTATCACGACGTGATCAACGGCAGCAACGGCCCGTTTGCCGCCGCGCCGAACTGGGACTTCACCACCGGGCTCGGAAGCGTCGACGTCGACGCGCTCAACGCGGCCATCGGGAAGTAGGGTTCCCTCGACGGCCGCAGCGAGGGCACCGCGGACGCGCGGTGCCCTCGCTGCATTCCGGCGATCTACCTGGTTTACGGTATGTCGCGCGGTGCGCGCCGGCGCGTATCCTAGAGGTGCGGGTACGGCAAAGACTCCGGCCGCACCCCACCGGTCGCGGACACCCGGCCTCCTCACCGTCCGCGATCATGAGAGAGCACTCCGCACGTCCTCGCGGGGTGCTCTCCGGCATTCCGTCCTAAATCTCGCCGCTGTCGATCAGCGCGAGGCCGCGCTCGACGATCGCGTTGACCGCCGTGCCCATGTCTCGGAAGCGCTCGTCCGTGGTCTGGCCGCGAACGTAGCGGATGTAGATCTGCTGCAGGATCACCGCGAAGCGGAAGTAGTTGAAGACGACGTACCAGTGCAGGTCCGTCATGTCCGCACCCGACTTGCGCGCGTAGCGCTCGGCCGCGTCTCGGCGCGTGAAGAAGCCGTCGTGCCAAGTCGGCATGCGGCCGTGCAGGTGGTCGCCGCCGTCGTTCTTCTCGCCCCATAGCGCGAGGAGCTCGCCGAAATCCATCAGCGGCTCGCCGCGCGTGCACATGTCCCAGTCGAGCACGGCGACGGTTCGCGCGGGGTTCTCGGCGTCCAGCAGCGTGTTGTCGAGCTTGTAGTCGTTGTGCAGCAGCGCGGTGCGCCGCGATGCGGGAATCGTTTGGCGCAGCCAGCCGACGAACGGTTCCGCCGCGCCGACGTCCGGCGTCAGCGCGTTGTACCAGCGCTGAATCCAGCCGTCGACTTGGCGCGCGATGTAGCCCTCGGGCTTGCCGAGCTCGCCCAAACCGACGCTCGCCGGGTCCACCGAATGCAGCGTCGCGAGGTTGTCCACGAGCGACTCGCCGACGCCGCGCAGCACGTCGGGCCGGTCGCGCCACGGCGGCGGGATGTCGCGCCGGAAAGCGATGCCGTGGCGGCGTTCCATCACGAAGAAGTCCGCGCCGATCACCGACGGATCGGTGCACAGCAGATAGCTCTGCGGCGCGAGCGGATAGCCGGGATGCAGCACCGACAGCACGCGGTGCTCGCGGCGCATGTCGTGCGCGCCGGGCGCGACCGGACCCAGCGGGGGCCGGCGCAGCACCCACTCGCGCTCGCCGAACCGGATCAGGTAGGTGAGGTTCGCGTGGCCGCCGCCGAACTGGCGCATCGTCAGCGGACCTTCCGCGCCGTCGAGGTGCTCGTGCAGATACGGCTCGAGCCGCGCCGTGTCGACGCGCTCTTCGGCGCGCACGTCGATCGTGTCGGCGTCGCGCTGGATCATCGGCGCGCGCGCGACGGAACCGACGCGAGATGAGCGGTCTCGTTCGCGCTCATCAGCAGCCGGCGCCCGCCACCGATCCGGATCACGCTCACCGACGCGTTCGCCAGCGGAAACAGAAAGTCGTGATCGCTCGACGCGATCGCGCCGAGCGCGGCGTTGATCGCGCCGGCGTGCGACACCACGGCGACGCGCTCGCCCGGATGCCGGGCTGCGATCGCGTCGAACGCTTCGAGCATGCGCGCGCGCACGCTCGCCGACGGTTCCGTGCCCACGATGCCTTCCCACGACCCGTCGCGCATCGCCACCATCGCGAGCCACGCGAGGCGGTCGCGCAGCGTCATCGAGTCGTCGGTCGGTCCAATGGGAATCTCGCGGACGCGCGGTTCCTCGAACACCGCGACCTGCGCGACCGCGGCGATCGCTTCGGCCGTCTGCATCGCGCGCCGGATCGGGCTCGCGTACACCGCCGCGATCGCGAGATCGGCGAACCGCTCCGCGACCGCTTCGGCCTGCGCGCGCCCGCGTGCGCTCAGCGGATGCGCCTCATAATCGTCGTACACCGCGAACGACTCGTCGGACTCGGGCACTGCGTCGGCGTGGCGCACCACGTGCAATTCCGCGGCGCCGCGTTTCAAGCTCAGCTCGAGCGCGTCGAGCGGGTCGACTCGGCTCAACGCTTGCCTTTCAGCTCGTTCTTCGCGATCGAGCGCATGTGGACTTCATCGGGACCGTCCACCAGACGCAGCGTGCGCGCGTGCGCGTACATCGCGGCGAGGTTCTCGTCCGGGCTGACGCCGCGCGCGCCGAACGCCTGGATCGCGCGGTCGACCACGCGGCACGCCATGTTCGCGGCCGCGACCTTCACCATCGCGAGCTCGTTGCGCGCGACCTTGTTGCCGTACGCGTCGAGCCGCTCGGCCGCGTCGTACACGAGCAGGCGCGTCGAGTCGATCTCGATGCGGCACTCGGCGATCCACTGCATGATGACGCCCTGCTCCGCGAGCGGCTTGCCGAACGCGGTGCGCTCGCGCACGCGCTTCACCATCAATTCGAGCGCGCGTTCCGCAAGGCCGACGGCGCGCATGCAGTGATGGATCCGTCCCGGTCCAAGACGGCCCTGCGCGATCTCGAACCCGCGGCCTT
>JAXDMB010000410.1:0-7253 GCA_034666325.1 Vulcanimicrobiota bacterium | reverse complement strand
AGCCCGAATATTCCTTGTCGGCCGCGCGTATCTCGAAAGGACTTCGCCCGATTTGCATGGTCTTGTCGGCAGCCATAATTCTCAGTTATCGTCGCTGCGTTACGCCTTCGTCGCCGTGAGGTTGCCGAGAATGTTTGCGCGGGTCAGGGCCGCCTGGAGGGCCCGGTCGCTCACATGCGTGTAGATCTGGGTCGTCAGGATGCTTCGGTGGCCCAGCAGCCGTTGGACGAAGCGGATGTCCGTGCCCGATTCGAGCAGCATCGTTGCGGCCGTGTGACGAAGCATGTGCGGCGTGATGCGGCGGTCGATTCCGGCGAGCCGCCCGAGTTGGACGATCGCGCTCCGGATGCGCGCGGACGTCAGCGCGTGGCCGCGGATATCGCTCAATAGCGGGCGGTCCGCGTCCTGCACGCCAACACGATGCCGACATTGAATATACGCCCGCAGATCGTCGCGTAATCGTCCGTCGGTCACGAAGACCGTCCGCTCGCGGCTGCCCTTGCCCATGATGCGCAGTCGCCCGCCCGCAGCATCGACGTCGCTCAGGCGCAGGGCGGCGAGTTCGCCGACCCGCATGCCTGTCGCCAATAGCAAACCGATCGCGAGCGCGAACTCAGCTCCGTGAGCGCCGCGATGACGCATCAGCCGCCGGACGTCGCGACTGTCGATGCAGCGCGGTAAGCGGGCCGGGAGGCGGATTCGTAGTTCCGTTCGCGCGAACGGCGATTCCGCAAGCACGTCCCGGCGGACCAGCCACGCGAACATCGTGCGCAAGCACGCCAGGCGACGCTTCACCGTCGCGGCCGCGAGACCGCGCTCCACTGACAGCTGGTTCCGATACGCCAGCAGGTCCGCGGCGGCGATCTTCGCGATCGGACGTGCGCCGCCGGCGTGCGCTCGGAACTCCGCTAAGTCCTGGCGGTAGGCGGCGAGCGTGTTCGCGGACAGGTGCTTCTCTTCGGAACAATAGCGCAGAAACGCGTCGGCGGCTGCGGATAGGCGCACGGTGGGCCTCCGGGTCAGGGTGTGGTAAGAGGACCGGCTACCCCGTCCCGGCTCGCTGCTGTCTGGCGCACGCGACGCAGCGCCCTGCGACCAAGACTCGCCGCGCGCCATGACGGCTATCGGCTAGCGCGCGTTCGCAATTGCGCGGAACGGCGCGTTCCGTGCAAGGTGCTTCGCGCCGCCGGCCCGACTACGTCTGCATGCGGACGTTCCCGGCGCGGCATATCGCCGCGGCCCTTTTGACGTGTTCCCTCTTGGCCGCCTGCGGCGGCGGGGGAGGCGGAACGCTGGTCGGAACAGCGCCACCGCCCACGGCACAACCGACCGGCACGCCGTCGCCGGTGCCGTCGGCCACGCCGGCGCCCGGCACGCCGCGCGGCACGATCCGGGCCACCTCGCAGGCGATTCTCGCCGCCGGGAAGGTACTCGGACAAGGCGGGTACAGCGTAGGCGGGCCGCCGGTGGGCGCGATGGGCATCGTGCGTCTCATCCGCAGCAAGCGGGTGCTCCTGACGACGACGCCGTGCTCCTCGAACGTCAACGGCAGCGCGAACCTCACCGAGACGACCGACGCGCAAGGCAACGTGCACGACCTGTACTCGGATTACTACGATGCCAACTGCACGCAGCCCGAACGCGCCGCCAACATCGTCACACCGCCCGGCTCGAGCATTTCGGCGGGTTCGATCACCGGCGACACCACCGAGTACGACCGCAGCCGCAACGTCACGGGCTACGCGACGTTCAGCGCCACGTACAACGCCACGTCGATGACCGTGCAGACGGCGTTCTCCAAAACCGTCGGCGGCGCGCTCGTCGGCCGCTCTGGAGCGACGTGCATCGCGCCGTCACAGACCGCGACGAACGAGACGTGCGGCCTCGCGCTCTACTCGACTGTCGCCGGTACGACGTACGGCGTCACGGAAAGCGTCGCGGAGAGCTTCACGACGACGAACAATGGGTTCAACAGCACCGCGACGGCGAACGTCACGGCGACGACCTACACGGGCGCCGGTCTGACGCTGGTCGCGCCCGTCGCCGGCAACACGACGTGGGGTTTGAGCGGCGGCACGCAGCTCGACTCCATCACCGGCACGGGGACGGCGACCTACAACGGTTCGTTCGTGACCAGCGCCAGCTACGCGATCAACGACACGACGGCGTCGATCACGGCATCGGGCACGATTACCGGAACATCGCTGACCGTCACGCTGACGCAGGCCGGTTCGACCGTCGCTACGCTGGTGATCGACGCCGACGGCAACGGCTCCGTCACCTACGCCGACTCGACGAAGGAAACGGTCGCGGGCTACACGATCTTCGGGTAGCCCGTCCCCGCGGGCGCTACTCTTCCAGCGTCGTCACGTCGCCGAGCTCCTGGCCCGTCTCCTGCGCTTTGAGCAGGCGGCGCATGATCTTTCCGGACCGCGTCTTCGGTAATTTCGGCGTGAAGCGGATCGCCGACGGGGTTGCGATCGGCCCGAGCTCGTGGCGCACGTGCGCAATGAACTCCGCGGCCAGCTCGTCCGACTGCGTATAACCGCTGCGCAGCACGACGTACGCCACGATCGCTTCCCCTTTGATCTCGTCTGGAACGCCGCACACGCCGGCTTCCCCGCACGCTTTGTGCGACACGAGCGCACTCTCCACGTCCGCGGTCGCGATGCGATGGCCCGCGATGTTGAGCACGTCGTCCGCACGCCCGCGCACCGTGATATACCCCTGCTCGTCGATCGTCGCCACGTCGCCGGCGACATAGACGCCCCAGCGAAAATACTGCGCGAAGCGCTCCGGATCGTTCCACACCGTCGCGAACATGTACGGCAGCGGCGTTTCCACCACTAGCAAACCGCCTTGGTTCGGCGGCAACACCGCACCGTTCCCATCGCGAATCGAGAACGCGACCGGTCCCAGCGCCTTGCCGCTGCGGTCCGGGCGAATTGCGGCGGTGGGAAAGAACCCCAGCGTCGGCGCCGCTAACTCCGTCTGCCACCACTGGTTGCACACCGCGACGTTTCCGCGGCCGATCGCCTCGTACAGGAACCGCCACGCTTCGGGGTTCAGCGGCTCCCCCGCGCAGTACACCGCCTGCAGCGACGACAGGTCGTGCTTCGTCGCCAAATCCGCGCCGAGCCGCAGCAGCATCCGCGCGAGCGTCGGCGCGGTGTAGAACTTCGTCACCTTGTACCGCTCGATGATCTCGTACACCGCGTCGGGCGTCGGATAAT
Source organism: Vulcanimicrobiota bacterium (assembly GCA_034666325.1). GTDB lineage: Bacteria > Vulcanimicrobiota > Vulcanimicrobiia > Vulcanimicrobiales > Vulcanimicrobiaceae > Vulcanimicrobium. The sequence goes on along the minus strand of JAXDMB010000410.1, from coordinate 4,020 downwards.
CCGCGGAGCCTTCGCGCAGAATGCAGCGATAGCGGTTGGCCAGCGCACCGTACACCATCATCGTGTGGCCCACGATCCAGCCGATGTCGCTCGTGCACCAGTACGCGTCGTCCGGCGTGATGCCGGTCGTCAGCGTCAGCATCGCTGCCGAGCCGACCAGGTACCCGCCGTGCGTCATCACGACGCCCTTCGGCTTGCCCGTCGTGCCGCTCGTGTACAGGATGAACAGCGGGTGCTCCGCGCCCACGATCTCCGGGTCGCATTCCGGGCTCTGGTGGTCGCAGTACGCCTCGAAGTTCACCTCGCGCGAATCCACCGGCTCCGCGCTCGCCTCGCGGCGGTGCACGACGATCCGGCGGACGAGGTCGAGCCCGCGCACGGCGTCGTCCACGATCGTCTTCAGAACGACGGGCTTGCCGCGCCGGTACGTCACGTCGCCGACGATCACCACCTGCGCGCCCGCGTCGACGATGCGGTCGCGCAGCGACGTCGCGCCGAGCCCCGCGTACACCACCGAATGGATCGCGCCGATCCGTGCGCACGCGAGCATCGCGACGATCCCCTCGATCGTCAGCGGCATGTAGATGATCACGCGGTCGCCCACGCGCACGCCGTCGAGCCGCAGCGCGTTCGCGAGCTGGTTCACGCGCGCGAGCAGGTCCGCGTAGGAGATCGTGCGCTCGTCGCCGTTCTCGCAAACATATTGGTACGCGAGCGCGTCGCCGTGGCGCGTCATGTGACGGTCGAGGCAGGACACCGTCGCGTTGAGGCGGCCGTCGGGGAACCAGTGCGGGTCGTCGAGCGCCCCCGTGAACACGGTCTTCGGCGCCGTTTCCCACGCGATGTCGCCGGCGCGCTCGCGCCAAAACGCGATCCGATCGCGCATCGACTCCGCCACGAACGCGTCCTGATCGGCGATGCCGAACCACTCCGCCACGCCCGGGGGCGGCGGAATCACCTCGCCGGTCGAGAGCAGCCCTTCGATGTAAGACGACGTCGTTTCCACGGAACGCTTCCTCGCGAGATCAGACTTTTATGTAGTCGTGCTGGTCGATCACCGGACCGCCCGGTCCGTTCGTCACGTGGTAGGTCGCGTAGTACGAACCGCGCGCGGACACGAGCTCGACCTCCACCGTCGCGCCGTTCGCGTCGCTCGACGTCGTGCGGATCGACGTGATGCGCGTGCCGCGGTCGATGAACGCTTCTTCGCTCAGCGACGCGCCGGGATCGCCGGGCGCTTTGCCGAGCTCCGCGTACGCCGCGTTCTCGTTCCCCGCGATGAGATCGGCGAGATACCGGCGCACCGTGTTCTGCGCGATGCCGCCGAACGTCAGCGGCGCGCGCGCGACGACGGCCGTCGGCGCGGCGGGCGGCCGCGGGGTCACCGGTCGCGGCGTCGCGGCACGCGGTGCCGGCGTCGCGGGATGCGGCGTCACCACAACCGGCGCGGGCGGCGCCGTCTCCGCAGGCCGCGGCGTGTTGGTCGCGCGCGGCGCGGCGCTCGGCGTTTGCGTCGCGCGCGGCATTGCCGACTCGCGCGGCGATGCGGATGCGCGCGGGGACGCGGTCGCGGTAGCGGTGGGCTCCGGTGTCGGCGTCGCGGCGGGCGTGGCCGTTGCGGCGGGCGTCGGCGTCGCGGTCGGATGCACGATCATCGTCGCCGCCGCGAGCGGACCGCGCGTCGGGCGCGCGACCGGCGTCACCGCCGGAATACCGCGTTTCGTCGTGGTGCTCGTCGCGGTCGTCGTGCTGTTGTCCTTGTGCTGCACCGCGGAGAGGAACGCACCGATCCCGAGCCCGGCGACGACGACGCCCACGCCGAGCGCGATCGTGGGGAGCATGCTCGAGGATGACGTAGAGCGCGGCGGCGGCGTCGAGCGGCGACGGCGTGGCGGTTCGGACATCACGACGATGTTCCGTGACCACCGGGAGGCCCCCCGCCATTGCGGGAAAGAGCGTCGTCGGTATGCTCCGGGTCGCCGTCCCGATCGACGTCTCCGCGGTCTCTCGCACCGCCTCCACCGCGTTCGCACTCGCCACGCCGCTGCGCGTCGGCGATCTGCTGACCGCCGCGGTGATCGAGGCGCTCGGTTCGCGCGCGCCGCAAGACAAGCGTGATCGCGTCGTGCGCAACACGCTGGCCGGGCTGGCGGACGGAACGTACGTCGTCGAGATCGACGGCCGCGTCTACGACGATCCGGACGATGTCGCCGTCTGCTCCGGAACCGCCACGCTCCGCTTCTTCCTTCGCCGCGCGCTGCGCGCTGCGTGAACGCCGCCGGCGAAGGCGAGCGCCTCCCGCGGTCGATCGGCGGGCTGATCGGTTTCGCGCTGAGCAGCGTCGCCGTGAACGTACCGCTCTACGCGGCGCTCGCCCTGGGCGTCTTCGCAGCGTATGCGATCGCCGAGTTCGCGGTGCCGACCGCCGCGCTCACGACGCCGCAGGGACAGTTCAAGCTCGCCGTTATCCAGTACACGGGCCTGTTCGCCGACGCGCTCGTCGTCGCGGCCGTCGCGCTCGGCGTCGCGTCGCGCGCCGCGGATGCGAAGGCGACACCGAACGCGCTTATGGCCGGCGCCATCGAACGCTGGCTGCCCGTCATCGCGGTGTCGTTCCTCGCGCAGTCGGTCGTCACGCTCACCGCGGCGTTCAGCGGTCTGGTGCAGCCGCCCGAACCGCGCGCGCTCGTGTTTCTCACCGCGCCGCTCGTGTGGATCCTGTGGGCCATCCTCGGGCTCACCGGTCCGTTCGTCGTGCTCGGCGCGGATCGTGCGGTGTTCTTGGTAGTGGCCGGCTTCGGGCGCGCCTTCACGCTGTCGCTGCAGCGCCCCAACCTCGTGCGCCTGTGCGTGCTCGCGGTGGTCACGGTGTTGCCGAACGTCCTGCAGACGCTGCTGTTCAACGCGCTGCTGCAGGCGCACGTGCCGCGCGTGTTCTTCTGGGCGAACGCGCCGATCGACGCGCTCACCATCGCGGCCGTCGCCGCGATTCAGACGGCGTTCGCGCTCGATTTCGCGCGCCGCGCCGGCGCTTTCGACCAACCGCCGCCGCGCTGACGCGGCGAAGACGGATCAGCGCTCGGCGTACGTCTGGCCGCGGCGCGTGAGCACGAGCTCGGCGTAGAGCGCGTTCGGCCAAGCGAAGTCTTCGCGCGTGTACGACTCGGGCCAGTCGGCGTTGAACGACTCGTGCAGGCGGTGGTCTCCGACGTCCGACACGGCGATCCAGCCGAACACTTGATCCACTTCCTTGTCGTCGGTCGCGGTCAGCGCCTGGACGCACAGCGCGAGCGGCCACACGTAGCCGTGCGGCGTGTGCGGGCTACCGAGACCCTCCGCGTACTTGCCTTTGTAGAAGTACGGGTTGCGGTCGGACAGCGCGAACCGGCGCGTCGCGAGGTACAGCGAGTTGGTCTTGGGCAGGTAGCCGAAGTACGGGATCGACAGCAGCGACGGGATGTTGGCGTCGTCCATCACGTTGGCATGTCCGCGCCCGTCCACTTCGTACGCGTAGATGCGGCCGAACGGGTGCAGCTCGAGCGTGCCGTACTGCTCGATCCCGCGCTGGATCTCGACCGAGAGGCCCCAGGCGTTCTGCGCCATCTTGCCGTCGCGCCACACGTCGCTCGCGATCGCGGTGAGGTTCTTCATCACCACCGACGCGAACATGTTCACCGGAATGTTGTAGTGGTAGCGCACCGGATCGTCCGAGGGCCGGAAGCCGGTCCACACCATGCCCGTGTACTTCACCGCGCTGCCGCGCCCGTTGTCGGCGAGCTGGGGGTGGCGGTAGTGCGAGCGCTGCGGATGCCGCTGCTCGTCGCGCAGCGTCGCGAGCACCTTGACGAACGCGCGCCGCACTTCGGGCGTGAAGATGCTCCGGTCGCCGGTCTGCTTGTAGTAGTCGTACGCGAACCAGATCGGGTAGAGCAGCGAGTCGACCTCGAACTTGCGCTCGACCACGTGGTAGTTCGACGAGAACGCATTGGCGTACGGGTCGAGCAGGATGTACTTGGCTTG
>JAXDMB010000409.1:0-14641 GCA_034666325.1 Vulcanimicrobiota bacterium | reverse complement strand
CGCAAGGCGCAGGGTGAACTCGCCCGGCTCGGACACCGCCCCTTCGAATAGCAGCAGCACGCCCCACGCGTACCCGGGCTGCAGCTCCACGTAGCTCGCGGAATGCGCTGGGTCCAGCTTTAGCTTCCCCGTCTTCACCTGCTGTGACGTCCATGCCGTCCCAGCCGCGCCGGTGAGCTGCGCCGTGACGAACGCGCCGGGTGGGAGCAGAGCGCGCGGAACCCAGGCCGTGTTCACGGCTTCGGGTGAGTGAAGGAGGGCGAAGTGCACCGCGAGCGGCGCGATGCCGCGGACGCTCGCGACGGCCTCGATTGCGTCGTCGGCGGGCAGCGTCCCGAGGCTGCGTTCGTTCATCATGCTGCGTCCGTCAATCTTTCTCGCCGGCTGGTTTCCAGGTCCACGTCTGGTCCTTGCCACGCCGCGTGAACGTGATCGTCACGCGGGTTCCCGGCTCGGTGAGCTCCGTGAAATGCTGCAGCGCGTTCATCATCGCCGTCACGGCGAGCTGCGCACTCGAACCCGGCGGGAGGAGCGGATCGGAGCCGACCAGCTTCCAGCCGGAGCTTGCCGGTGCGTCCCCGGCTGCGGCGCGGCCGAGGTCGTCGCGCAGCACCGCCACGTCGCGGCCCGCGACGAGCGGCGGCGGATCACCGCTGTCCAGAATGCCGAGCGCGAGGTGCGCCAAGCCGATGTAGTTGTGGCTCAGGCGGCGCGCGTTCTCGAACGCCGTCTCGATCGAACGCTTCGCGCCGGTGGTGAACACCATCTCCTGCTCGGGCGCGCGGCTGACGTCCCCGAGCCGTTCGCGAATCGCGTCGCGGTCGAACGCTTCCGCGAGCAGGTGGCCCACCTCATTGTCGCCTTCCGCGAGCGCGAACGCGATGTGCTCGGTGCCGATATAGTGGGAGCTGAACATTTGCGCCACTTCTTGCGCGCGGACGATCGCGCGCCGCGCGGGCTCCGTGAACGGCTCCCACATCATACCGCTGCTACTCCCAGACCGACTGGTCGACGTAACAGAACTTCCAGCGCTCGCCGGGCTCGAACGAGCGAATCACCGGATGGTGCTTCGTGTGGAAGTGCTTCGTCGCGTGCTTGTTGGGCGAGCTGTCGCAACAGCCGACATGGCCGCACTCCTCGCACAACCGGAGGTGCACCCACTCGTCGCCGCTGAGCAGACACTCCTCGCAGCCTTCGGGCGTCTTCGGCGGCGGATTCTTCATCAGCGTTGCGTGCGTGCAAGGACCGGGATTCATGCATTCTCCAACCCGGCCGGCAACGCCGGGACGTCCCAGAGCACCAGCTCGCCGCTTCCGCTCACCGCGAGCTCGTTCACGCCGCGCATTCGGACCGCGTCCCCGGCTGTGAGGCGCTCGCCGTTCGCGACGATCTCACCGTCGCCCACGAACAAGAAGCCGTAACGCGCCGGATCGAACGCGTACGTGAGCGCGCCGTTCTCGAGCTTCGCGACGCGCAGCGTCGCATCGGCGCGCAGCGCCACCGGCGCTTGCACACCGGACTGGCCGCTCGCGGCGACGAGCCAGCGATTTCGGCGTTCGTCTTCGCCGAACGCGTGCTGCCCGTACGCCGGCGGCTCGCCGTTGCTGCGCGGCAGCACCCACATCTGCACGAAATGGACGTCGCGCTCTTTGGAATGGTTGAACTCGCTGTGGCGGACGCCCGTTCCGGCGCTGATGTACTGGATTCCGCCGGGCGGGACCACGCCGTGGTGCCCGAGCGAGTCGCGGTGCTCCACCTCGCCGCGCAGGACGTACGTGATGATCTCCATGTCGCGGTGCGGGTGGGTGCCGAAGCCTTGTCCGGCCGCGACGGTGTCGTCGTTGAACACGCGCAGCGCGCCCCAGCTCTGGTTGTCGGGGTCGAAGTAGTCAGCGAAGCTGAACGAGTGGTGCGTCAGCAGCCAGCCGTGGTCGAAAGACGCCCGTTCGCTCGCGCGCTGGATCGCGAAGACGGGTGTGGTTTGGGTAGCCATCGTTACCTCCCCGACCCCCGGGCGTGCCCCGACGGTTCCGCCCGTTCCTCCCGCGCCGCGGGCGCGGCGGTGGCACAAAGGCGGCATGCCGGGCGGACCGGACGGTGGAGGCCGAGCGGCCGTTTTCTGGGAACCCGGTGCATCATGGCCCCGAAGGCTCGCCGTCGGGTGCGAGCGATTTCCGCATGACTCCGTGGAGCCACGGCTCCGTTCGCAGCCTGCTGCGCGGTATCCGCCGGCCGGCGAAGCTCCAGCGCGACGGCATCGCGCGCGAGGTCGAGCGTGCGCTGCACTGCACGTCCGCGCGCGAAGCGGTGCTGGTGCTGGTGGAACGGGCGCTGCGCCACGAGCACCAGTTCTGCGCCGAGATCGTGCGGCGGTGCGACATCGACGGGGAGACGACGCTGCTCGTCGCCGCCGCGCTGCACCTCTCGCCTCGCCAGTTCTTCCGCTACCGCGCGCAGGCCGTCGAGGCGATCGCCGTCGAGCTCGAACGGCTGCTGACGCGGACTCCCGCGCGCGCTTCGAACGAGATCGCCGCGCGCGCGGTCGCGCTGGGCCAGCTGCTGCTGTCGCGCGCGTCGCCGGCGGACGTGACGAGCGCGATGCGCCACTTCGAGCGCGCGGTCTCGATCGAGCCGCTGTGCGTGGAGGCGTACGCCGGAATGGCCGTCGGGTGGCTGCATCTCTCGCACGAGATGGCCGTCACCGCCGTGCACGCGCACGGCAAGGCGCGCTCGCTGGCGGAACGCGCGCTCGCGCTCGACCCGCGCTCGGCCGCGGCGCATTCCGCATACGCGCGCGTGCTGATCGACGTCGGCCTCGGACATGCGGCCGCGGCGCCGCACGTCGCCGAAGCGCTGAGCCTCGACCCGTTCGACGCGCGCGGCCACATCGCGAACTACAACTTGGCGCTGTTCGACGGCGACGTGACCGCCGCGCTGCGCAGCGCGAACGACGCGGTCGCGATCGAGCCGACCTCGTTTCTGTATGCGGCGTGCGCGATGGCGGCGACGTTCTACAGCCGCGCGTACGACGACGCGATCCAGCAGGCGCGCGAGCTCGTCGGGGTCGACCCGCGCTCGCGCGTCGTGCGCGTGTATCTGTCCGATGCGCTCGTGGCCGCGGGCCGCGCCGAAGAGACGATCGAGCTGCTGCAGCCCGACGATCACCTCGGCGACGATCCGTGCGAGATGGCGTCGGCCGCGCACGCGCGCGCGATCGCCGGCGACCGCGAGGGCGCGCAGCGCACGCTCGACGGCATGGTGCGCATCGCGCGAACCCGCCACGTGTCGCCGTATCATCTTTCCTATGCGCGGCTCGCCGTGGGCGACGTGCACGGCGCGCTCGACGACATCGAAGCGGGCGTGCGCGCGGATCCCGGCTGGCTGATGCTGCTGGAGCACGACCCGGCGCTCGTGGAACTCTACGACGAACCGCGGTTCCGCCGCCTGATCGCGCTCAACCCGAAAGTTTAGAACGACACCTCGCCGGTCGCGTTGAGCCGGCCGAGCAGCAAGTGGTAGTACAGCATGCCCTGCTGCGGGCGCAGCACGTCGATGACCGGCTCGGCTTGGATCGTCGCGTCGCCGGACAGCTTGCGCAGCAGCGCGGTCGCGCCCGAGTCGTTCATCGGGAACACGTCGAGGCGGCCGAAGCCGCGCAGCGCGACGACCGCGGCGGTCCACGGGCCGATGCCTTTGTGGGCGACGAGCGCTTCCAGCAGCGCCGGCGTGCTCAACCGCTCGAGCGCCGACTCATCGAGCTCGCCCGACTCGATCGCCGCGCCGACCGCTTTGAGCGCGTTGATCTTGTTGATCGAAAGGCCGAGCGCGCGCAGCTCCACCGGATCCGCGTCGAGCAGCGTGCGCGGCGCGGGGAACGGATGCAGCCGCACGCCGTCCGTGTCGACCGGAATCGCGTGGCGTTCGATCACGCGGCGCAAGATCGCGCCTGCAGCATGGATCGACACCTGCTGATAGACGACCGCGTTGCACACCGTCTCCCACAGTGACGGATAGCGCGGCGGCTTCACGCCGCGCGCGCCGGTCGCGATCGCGTTGAGCCACGGCACCTTCGCCGCGCCGGCGTCGAACGCCGACAGGTCGACGTCGATGCCGAGCGCGCGGCGCGCGATCGCGGCGGGATCGAGGTCGTCCGCTTCGGGCCCGTCGAGGCGAACGGCGATCGCGTCGGGCGCGATCTGGTGCGCGCTGAGGAGCGTGGGCGCTTCCGGGTTGCCGAGCAGCCGCCGGTACGCGCCGCCCTCGAACACGTCCACCACGTTCGTCGAGAGCCTCCGCATGACGACCGCCGTCAGGTCGAGCCGGTACGGCACGCGGACGGGGACGACCGCCTCGCGCACGCTCTTCGTCATGCGAACCGCTTCACCGCGCCGTTGCCGGCCACCGCTGGCGACGTGCTCCGCGACGTCGCCACGACGGCCGGTTGCGCCTAACAGCCGGTACCGAAGCCGGTGTGGACCCACCGTTTGACGCGATCGCGGCTGTCAAAGTAAACGACGATCCCGCGATATGACTGAATACAGAATGCGCTTTCTGCGTCGTAGAAGTACCCCCGGGTGCGACCCGCCATACCGGCTTGGACGTCTTCTCCGGAGAGGCCGTAGCCGTCTCGGCGGTCGGGCTTGGGGATCGCGCGCCCCAACTCTTTTTCGATGTCGGTGCGACGCTCGCCGACGTAGAGGTGTCGCTCCAAGACGTCGACCTTCGACTGGGCGGCGTAGGCGAAAATTGGATTCAACCAACCCGCTAGCCATGCGAAGAGCAGCAACGGGATAGCGGCCACGAGAGCGCCGGCGATGCCCAGCGTGACTCGAAGCGCACGCGACCACCGCAATTTGTGGCCGAGCACGAGCGCGAAACCGATGACCGCGACGCATGCGATGTCGAGGACCAGCACGGATCGAACATCCATCACGTTGCAGTCTAGCCCGCCGGCACATCCGGCGCGTCCGTAGAACTACGGAGGTCACCGTGAGCCGCCGTAGGACGTCGAGGAGCTCTTCTCGCGCGCTGCGAAGCCGCCCTCGTGTACTTCGCGACGTACGCACGCTACTGGCGGATCAACGTGCTCACGATGCTGGAGTACCGGGCCAACTTCATCATGTGGGCCGGCTTCACCGTGATCTACCATGCCACCGCTATCGTCGCGCTGTGGGTGACGCTGCGCAACTTCCCGTCGATCAACGGCTGGGACTTCAAGCAGACGGCGTTCATGTACGGGCTGTGGATGCTCGGGCACGGCTTGCACAACACGGTGTTCTTCACGGTGGGCAATGTGCCGGAGTTCGTGCGCGAAGGCCGGTTCGACCGCTTCTTGGTGCGGCCGCTCGACCCGCTGTTCCAGGCGCTCACCGTGCCGCAGCAGATCTGGCCCGACGAGCTGATTCTCGCGATCGTGTACTTCTGCGTCGTGACGCGCTACGCGGGCGTGCACGTCGACTGGATCCTCGTCGCGTACGTGCCGTTCGTCGCGCTCGGCGGCGCGCTGATCGACTTCGGCATCAACCTCGCGATCGCGACCGCGTCGTTTTGGTTCACGCGCATCGACTCGCTGCGCTGGGTGTTCATGTCGCTCGAGCAAGAGTTCTCGCGCTACCCGATCTCGATCTACCAGCGCGGGGTGCGGCTCGTGCTCGCGTTCGTGCTGCCGTTCGCGTTCATGAACTACTTCCCGGCGACGTACCTGCTCCACAAGACGGAAGACGGCTTGCACCTGAACCCCGGGATCGGTTTGCTGACGCCGTTCGTGGGCGCACTCGTGTTCGTGGTGGCGTACGTCTTTTGGCGCGCAGGGGTCGACCGCTACCAGGGAACAGGAAGCTAGATGGCCTGGCTCACCGCGACGTATCTGATCGAGTCGGAACCCGAGCGCATCGATGAGCGCGCGCAGGCGCTCGCGATCGAGCAGAGCGTCGAGTGCCCGCTCGAAGCGGTGCGCGATCCGCGCATTCGCGAGGAGATCGTCGCGCGCGTCGCGTCGATCGAGCCGGCCGGGGAGCGGCGCTTTCGCGTGCGCGTGCAGATCGCCGCGGAGACGGTCGGCGAGGACACCGCGCAGCTGATCAACATGATCTTCGGCAACTGCTCGCTGTGGGACAACGTGCAGTTCGTCGACGTCGAGCTGCCGCCGGCGCTGCTGGCGCAGTTTGCCGGGCCGCGCCACGGGATCGACGGGATTCGTGCCCTCGTCGATGCGCCGCGGCGGCCGCTCACGAGCGCGGCGATGAAGCCGCAGGGCATGCAGGTGGCGGAGCTCGCGCAGATGTGCCGCACGCTCGCGCTCGCCGGCGTCGACATCATCAAGGACGATCACGGGATCGCGAACCAGCGCTACTCGCCGTTCGCGGAGCGCGTGCCGGCGTGCCAGGCGGCCGTCGCGGACGCGGTCGCGGCGACGGGGAAGCCGTCGTTCTACGCGCCGCATCTCATCGGAACGCCGCGCGTGCTGCGCGAGCGCGCGCGCATCGCGCGCGATGCCGGCGTGCGGGTGGTGCTGGTCGCGCCGATGGTCGTCGGGTTGCCCGCGTTCCGCGATCTTGTCGACGAGTTTCCGGAGCTCGTGTACCTCGCGCACCCGTCGTTCGGCGGCGCCGCCCGCATCGCGCCGCCGCTGCTGTTCGGGCGCTTGTTCCGGCTACTGGGAGCCGACGCGCCGATCTTCGTGAATTACGGCGGCCGCTTCGCGTATCCGCGGGAGGAATGCGGCGCGCTCGCGGACGCGGCTCGTGCGCCGTGGGGCGACCTGCGTCCGGCGCTGCCCGTTCCGGCCGGCGGAATGCGGCTCGACCGGGTGGACGAGCTCCTCGACTTCTACGGTCCGGACACGATGCTGCTCATCGGCGGCAACCTGCTGCTGGCGGAAGGCGACGCGCTGCTGGCGCGCGCCCGCGAGTTCGTCGACAAGGTGGGCGCCGCGGGGATTTCCGCCTAAACCCGCGCGCAAAAGCTTCTGTCCCAGTACGGCGAAGGACCACAAAGAACGGCCGCGCCGTGGTTTCTTGCGGCGCGGGTAGGACAGGGGTTACCAGCCAGATGAGCCGAGCCTTCACGAAAGAACAAGACGACGTCCCGGAGCCCGAGCTCGTTCTGCGACCGCGCCGCAAGGACGCCGACACGCCGACGCCCCCGGCCGATCGCGAGACGGCGGGCTTCGGCGCGACGGTGGTGGTCGAAGGCGTCGGCCCGGCAGCGCGAGCCTTCACGATCGTGGACGCGGACCAGACGGACTTGGCGGCCGGACGCATCGGCATCGACTCACCGCTGGCCGAAGCACTGAGCGGAGCACGCGCAGGCGATACGGTAACCTGGCACCGCCCAGCAGGCGACCGCACGCTCCAAATCAAGTCGATCGAGTACAAGGGCTAAGCGCCCGCGGCCGCTCCGCTTACGGCGCCGATGTCACTTCCGCAATGCGCTCCAGCGTTGTAGTGCTGCTTCTGCTTGCGGGTGCAGCGTTGCCCAGGCCCTGCGCTCTGTGAAGGTTGGGGCGGCATCCGCGCTTTCTACCGAGCCGATGAGCTCGCTCAGTGCGTCGGAGTACCAGCGCAGCGTCGTGAAGTTCGTCCGTGGGGAGCCGACGGAGTTTCTCGGGTTTTCCGGCGGCGGTACGCCCGCGATGGCGTCGATTCTTGCGATGTTCGCGCCCGGTTTTTTGCGTGCGTACTCTGACTGGTCGACTGCTCGTTTGAGGCGCGATTGCAGCGCGTCGATGTCGTGCGCTAGCGCATGGCGGGCGATCAGGTCGGCATCGGTTGCGTGGACGCGGGGGTCGCGCCGCACCACGAGCTGCTGTGCCAGCTCGTGGCCGTCGATCGTCATGTGAACCGTGTAGCGGCCCGGTGGTGCGAAGGGGCCGTCGCCGCCGCGATGCGTTCGGGCGTTCGCAGCCGACGCAGCGTGGAAATCCCACATGAAGCGGTGCATGCCGGCATCGGCCGGCGGCATTGCGACCGGCACGGTCCAGTATGACGGGTACGGCGGCGGCGTGCCTGCTGCCGCGGGCGCGTCGCTGCTCGACCATGCGCGAACGGTGTTGCCCGATCTGTCGGATATCGTCAGCGTGACGGGGCCGTGTGCGCCCCGCGGTACGATGTAGTCGATCGCTGCGCCGTACGGCGGGTTCTCGCCAAGCGGGGTTTCGGGCGGCGATGCTTCCGCCTCGTCGCCGTACGGCTGGAACCGCACGGCATCGCGCGGCGCGAACAGCCGCGCGGTCGCGCTCGCGTTCACGGCGAGCTCGCGCAGCGGCGTGACGTTGTCGAGGATCCAGAAGCCGCGGCCGTGCGTCGCGAGCGCGAGGTCGTCGTCGTGGACGATCAGATCGTGCACCGACACGACGGGCATGTTGAGGCGCAGCGATTGCCACGACGCGCCGTCGTCGAACGACACGTACACGCCGTGCTCGGTGCCCGCGTACAGCAGGCCGCGCCGGTGCGGGTCTTCACGCACGACGTACACGAAGTCGTTCGGAGCGATTCCGTTCGTCGCCGCGCGCCAGGTGCGGCCCGCGTCGTGCGTCGCGTACACGTACGGGCGGTCGTCGTCCAGGCGGTGGCGGTCGATCGCGGCGTACGCCGTGTTCGCGTCGAAATGCGACGCTTCAATAGCGTCGACGTGGCTCCACGGTGTGATCGCCGGCGGCGTGACGTTGCGCCACGTTCGCCCGCCGTCGCCGGTGAGGTGGATCAGGCCGTCGTCCGTGCCCGCCCAGACCGTGTTCGCGCGCAGCGGTGACGGTGCGAGCGCGTAGACCACGCCGTGCGCTTCACGTCCGTCGGGCGTGTCTTTCGCGGCCGGCGCGTCGAGCGTCGGCGGAACGCCGGGATGGCGGCGTGTCAGGTCGTTCGAGATGCGCCGCCAGTTCGCGCCGCGGTCGCGCGTGCGGAACACGTACTGGTTCGCGGTGTACAGCGCGCGGCCGGGGCCGAACGCCATCGGCTGCGTCCACTCCTCGCGCCACTCGCCCGCGCGCGCGGTCGTCGGGCCGAGCAGGCGCGTCTGCGACGTTCGCACGTCCTCGCGCAGCACGGGGTTGTTGCCGAAGACGACGTTCGGGTCGTCGGGATCCGGCGCCGTCGAGCCGCTCTCGCCGCCCGCGTTGATCGGGCGCCAGTCGCGTTCCTGAATGCCGCGGTGCGAGCTGCGCGAGAGGATCATCACCGCGCCGCTGTCCTGCTGCGAGCCGTAGAGATGATACGGGACCGCGTTGTCGGCGCGCACGTTGTAGAACTGCGCCGTCGGCTGGTTGAACCACGAGCTCCACGTCTTCGCGCCGTCGATGCTCACCGTCGCACCTTGATCGCTTCCTTGGACGATGCGCGAGCCGTCGGTTGCATCGATCCAGATGCCTTGGAAGTCGTCGCCGTCGGGCGAGCCTTTGATCGCGGTGAACGACGTGCCGCCGTCGGTCGAGCGGTACAGCGCGGTATCGGCGACGTACACGAGGTCCGGGTTCTTTGGATCGACCGCGACGTGGCAGAAATACCAGCCGCGCTGCCACAAGCGCACGTCCTTGTCGGCGAGCTTCCAGCTCGCGCCCGCATCGTCGCTGCGATAGAGCCCGCCCGCATCCGCGTCGATGATCGCGTACACGCGGTTCGGTTCGCTCGGCGCAACGGCGAGGCCGATCTTTCCGAGCGATGCGGACGGAAAACCGTTGCCGCGCACCGGCGCCCACGTCACGCCGCCGTCCGTCGACTTGTACAAACCGCTGCCCGGCCCGTTCGACGGCGGATAGACGCTCCACGGCGGGCGCCGCGTTTGCCACAGCGACGCGTACACCGTGCGCATGTCGGGATCGCTCGCGAGATCGATCGCGCCGGTGTCGCGGTCGTGAAACAAGGTGCGCGCCCAGGTCGCGCCGCCGTCGGTGGAGCGGTAGACGCCGCGCATGTCGTTGGGCCCGTATTGATGCCCGAGCGCCGCGACGAGCAGCGTCTTGGAATCGTGCGGGTCGACGAGAATGCGCCCGATGGAACGCGAGTCTTCCAGGCCGATGCGCGTCCACGTCGCGCCGGCGTCGCTGGAGCGGTACATACCGTTGCCGTGCTGGATGTCGGAGCGCATGTCGGCCTCGCCGCTTCCGGCATAGACCGTGTTCGGGTCGCTCGGTGCGACGGCGATCGCGCCGATCGACGCGACGGGCTGGCCGTCCATCACCGGGTTCCACGTGCGACCAGCGTTGCCGCTCTTCCACACGCCGCCGCCGACGGCGCCGAAGTAGAACGTGCGCGGATCGCCGGAAACGCCGCTCACCGCGACGGCGCGCCCGCCGCGATACGGCCCGATGTTGCGCCAGTGCAGCCCCGCGTACAGGGACGGATCGACGGCGTGAGCACGGCGCGCATCCAGCGGAGCGGCGCCGGCCAACAGCGATGAAACCAGCAACGCGCCGAGAAGCGCGCCAACGAACGCGATCCGTCGCGCCTGCGCGCGCTCAGCGGACAGGCGGTGCGCGCCGTCTACGCGCATTCGAGGCATGACGCGCTCTACGCGCCGGCGGGCGTCGCGGCGGGTGCGACCAGCTCCGGTTCGCCGCGCAGCGGGCGGAACAGCGCACCCGCCTCGTTCGGCTCGGGTTCGATGCCCGCCGGCTTCAGATGGCGCACGAACCAATGCGCGATCGCGCGCAGGCGCAGGATGCGGCTGCGCGGTTTGCCGCTGCGCGACAGCTCGTGTCCCGTTTGCGCGAAGCGCACGAACTCGGTGTCGGTTCTTCCCAGGCGGCGCAAGATGGTGAACAACTGTTCGCCTTGATCCACCGGGCAGCGGAAGTCGCGTTCGCTGTGCTCCACCAGCAGCGGCGCGGTGATCGCGCTCGCCGCGCGCATCGGCGAGCCGTCGAACAGCTTGCGGCCCGCGTCCTCGGCGTAGTACGCGTTCAGCTCTTTCTCCAGGAACCAGCCGAGATCCGACGCGCCGACCTCGCTCACGAAATCGTTCACCGCGCGCATCGACACGCCGGCTGCGAAGCGGTCGCTGTGGCCCATCAGCCACGTCGCCATGAAGCCGCCGTACGAGCCCCCCGCGACGCCGATCCGCGCCGTGTCGAAATCGCCCTGCTGCAGCGCGCCGTCGAGGATCCGCAACACGTCGGCCACGTCGATGCCGCCCCAGTCGCCCCGGATCGCGTCGGCGTACGCGGTGCCGTACGACTGCGAGCCGCGCGGGTTGCCGTACGCGACGGCGATCCCCTGCGCCGCGAGCACCTGGAACTCGAGGAAGAACGTGTTGCCGTACGCGCCGTGCGGGCCGCCGTGCACTTCGAGCACGAGCGGCGGCTTCGGCTCGTTCGCGTTCGCGGCGGGGATGAGCCATGCGTCGAGCACCGTGCCGTCGTCCGCGCGCGGGCAATAGCGCTTCGGTGCGACGACGGTCTTCTGCGCCAGCCACGGGTTCGTATCGGTCAGCGTGCGCTCCGCGCCGTACCGCTCGACGATCGCGATCTCGTTCGGAATCACCGGGGTGCTGTACGCGAGCGCGAGCGCGCCGTCGTTCGCGACGCTGAACCCGTACACTTCGCGCTCGCCGCCCGCAACGACGCGCGTGCCGCCGCCGTCGCGCGCGAACGCCCGCACCGATGTGCTGCCCTCGTCGCACACCTGCACGAAGATCTCGCGGTCGTCCGCGCCCCATGCGGGCGATGCGGGCGCGCTGCTGCGCAGATCGCCGCCCACCATGTCGCCGACCGTGCGGCCGAGCCCCGCGGAGAGCGAACGAATTGCGCCGCCGTCCGCGCCGATCACGAGCAGCTCGTAGTCGAAGCGCCCGCCGCCGTCGTCGCCGTGCCGGTGGCCGGCGAACGCGATCTCTCTGCCGTCGTGCGAGAACACCGGCGTCTGCATCGGCCCGTCGCTTTGCGTCAGCTTCACGAGCTCGCCGCTGGCGACGTCGACCACATGGATGTCGCTCAGCGCGGTCGCGCTCTCCGTGTCCGGGATATCGACGCGCCCCGAGAACGCGATCTTCGTTCCGTCCGGCGACCAGCACGGCGCGTTCACGTCGTAATCGCCGTACGTCACTTGGCGCGCGCCGCCGGTGACCGCCACCCCGGCGCCGCTGCTCCCGCCTTCCGCGACGTCGCACACGAACAGATGCTTGCGAACGCCGTCCAGCAAGCCGTCCGCGTCGCTCTTGAACGGCAGCATGCGAATGTGCCGCGCGCCCGTCTTCTCGTCGTGGAACACGCGCGCGCTCGCCGCGTCGAACGGCGCGGTCGCGACGAACGCGATGCGTTTGGCATCCGGCGACCATGCAAGCGCCGTTATCTTCGTGTAGTCGCTGCCGAGCGGCGCCGCTTCCCCGCCGTCGAGCCGCAGCACGAACAACCGCGTCTTGCCGTCGCGGTCCGCGACGAACGCGAGCGCCGAACCGTCGGGTGCGACACGCGGCAGACGATCGTTCGTTCCGCCGGTGAACGCACGCTCCGCGCCGTCGCGCTCCACGCGCCGGATTGCGCCGCGGATCTCGTCCGCTTCGGCGTCGAACCACGACCGGCGATAGTAGACGGCCGAGCCGTCCGGGCTGATCTGCGGGTCCGACACGAGCACGATCGAGAGGAGGTCGCTCGGAACGAGAGGAGTGGGCATCGGAGCCGGGCATTATCGCCGGGTGATCCGCCTTCCCGCGTTCTCCGGCGTTCTCGTCTCGCTGCTGCTCTCGTGCCGGGCGCTCGCATCGGCAGAGCAAGGCGACGTCCTCGTGCAGGCCGGTCACCAAGGACGGCCGGCGAGCTGCGCGCCGCATCACGTGAAAGCGTGCAACATCGGCACGGGCGCCGGGAGCGCGCGCGAGCAGGACTGGACCGCGGCGGTCGCCGACCGCGCGACGCGCGTGCTGCGCGAGCACGGCTACGCGGTGATCCGGCGGCCGGCCGACTACGACGAGCACGACACCGCGCGCGCGGCCGTGTTCCTGCACTTCGACGGGGCGGTGAAATGCGCGAGCGGCGCGTCGGTCGGCTTTCCGAGCACGACGAGCCGCGCGTTCGTGGACGCGTGGGAAACGCGTTATCGCGCGTGGTTCCCCTTCCGCTTCGTCGGCGAGAACTTCACCAAGGGCGAACATCAGTACTATGGCTTTCGCAAAGTGGACGCGCCGGAGAAGATGCTCATCGAGTTCGGCGAGATGACGTGTCCCAAACAGCTGGCCTGGATGGCGCCGCGCTTGAACGCGATGGGCGACGAGCTCGCAGCGTTCCTGATGGAGCAGGTGCCGCTGTGAAGCGCGCCGCGATGACGCGCGCCGCGTTCGTCTGCGGCACGGCCGCCGCCGCGTGCATCCCGCCGCTGCGCGCGTTCGCGCAGCCGTCGCTCGACGTGACGGACGTCGTCGCGCGCATCCCCGGGATCGCGGGCGTCGTCGCGCGCACGATGGGCGACGGCCCCCCGGTTCTCGCGCTGCGCGCCGACGAATCGTTTCCGTCCGCGTCGGTGATCAAGCTCGCGGTGATGGCGACGGTGTATCGCGCGTACGACGCCGGAACGGCGAAACCCACGGACACCGTGAAGACGCGCGCGTCCGATTTGATCGGCGGGTCCGACGTGCTGGCCGGCTCGCCCGCCGGCAAAGAATGGAGCATCGACGCGCTGGTCAAGGCGATGATCGAAGTGAGCGACAACTCCGCCTCGAACACGCTGATGACCGCGTTCGGGATCGGCACGGTCAACGCGACGATGCAGCTCGCCGGAATGACGCGCTCGCGGCTCGCGCGCCACTTCGCCGACACCGTTCCGTCGTGGCGGCGCGCGGAGAACCACATGACGCCCGCCGACACCGCGACGCTGCTGTTCGCGATCGAGCGCGGAGCGCGCGAAGGGATTCCCACCATCGCTTCGCCGCAGAGCTGCCGCGCGATGATCGAGGTGCTGCTCGGCAACGACGACCGCACGAAGATCGTGCGCGGCCTGCCGCCCGGCACACCGTGCGCGCACAAGACGGGCGAGATCGACTACACGCGCAACGACGCGGGCATCATCGATCCGTTCGGCGACGCGCCGTACGTGCTGGTCGTGCTCACGCGCAGCCTGCGCGACCACGGCGCCGCGAACAGCGGGATTGCCGCCATTGCGCGCCGCGTCGACGCGGCGCTGCGGCCTTCGAGCTAAACCGCGCTCGGTTCGGGCGAACCGCGGCCGGCGAGCGCTCCGAGACGCGGCCCCAGCACCGCGACGATCACCGCTGCGGCGACCATCGGAAGAAACGCCGCGGCGGCGGCGTGCGTGGCATCCCATGCCGCGCCGGAGAGCAGCGTGGTGACGAACGAGAACGTATAGCCGAGCGTGAACGTGCCGCCCGCGAGGCGCGCGATCTCGTGCGGCGGTGCGAAGATCGCCGGCAGCGCGAAGCTCAGCGTGAGAACGTACGCGCCGGTGAGGCCGAGGAGCGCCGCCGCGGCGACCGTGACCGCGCCGCCGAACGCCAGCACGCCCACGAGCGCGGCAACGATGAGCGCGGCGACGAGCAGCGAGGTGACCCGCTTGCCGACGATCCGCATCGGAATGAGCCCGACCGCGAACGACGCGGGAAGCTGGCCGATGTTGAGGGCGGCCAGACACGGTCCGACTAAATCGGCTTGCCCGCGCGCGTGCAGAAAATCCGGCAAGAACGTGTTCGCGCCGAAGTA
>JAXDMB010000408.1:0-5228 GCA_034666325.1 Vulcanimicrobiota bacterium | reverse complement strand
GATCGGTGAATGCCTCGGCCGCGTTGCGATAGTCGGCCGTGGTGACCGCGACGAGCGGATCGAGAAACGTGGCGGGGCCGAGCCGGCGCGCGTGACCGCTGGATTCGAGATCGCGTCCGCCGGCGGCGGCGAGCGGGTTCGTCACCGCGTCGAGCCACGGCGGGTTCGCCGGCGCGCGCGTGAGCGTCGCCGCGGAAACGTTGCCGATCGCGCCGCCACCGACGCGATAGCTCGCGTACACGCTCGCCGTCTCGGGCGGCGCGAGTCCGAACGTGCCGTCGCCGAACACGACCGTCGCCGTCCCCGCGTCGTCGATCTCCACGCGGAACGCGCTCGCGTCGGGCGCGCTGTCGAGCAGCGTCGGCAGCTCCACCCACGGCCCGGGCAGACTTTCCACCACCAGCGAGAGCGTGCTCGTGGTGCGCTGCGTTCCGTTCGCGCGCGCGAGCGTGGCCGGATCGAGGTGCGCGAGCGGCGCGTTCGCGAGCGTGAGCCGCTGGCGCGGGCGGCGGTCGCCCGGACCGCGCGCAGCGATCTCCGTCTCGAGCGCAAGCTTCTGCGCGGGCGTGTACGCGCGCAGCTTCTCGAGCGCGTCGACCGTCTCGCCGTGCGTCGCGAGCACGATGTTGCCGTGCACGACGGTGTCGCGCACGCAGTAGCCGTGCGCCAGCGGCGTCGCCGCGGACCAGCGCACGATCGTGAGCATGCCGGACGGCGGCGAACCGAACGGCGGCGAGCCGCCGGCGGGCGCGGGAACGATCTCGGGCGCCGCGCTGAGGCGCACGACGCACGGCAGGCGCCCGTCGTCGAACAGCAGGTAGTCGCCGGCGGACAGACCGTCGTAGCTGTCGGCGAGCGCGGCGCTGAGCGCGTCTTGGTCGAGACAGCACCCCGCGTTGCCCCAGTCGAAGATCCGCATGCCTTCATGTCGCGGGTCGAGCGTCGCCGCGCCGAGCGTCTCGAACACGATCACCGGCTCGTTCGCGCTCTGCGGCGTGTTGGTGACGGTGAGAAACACCTCGTCGCTCAGCGACGCCGTCGCGTTCACGGCGAGCTGCAAGAACGTCGACGCGGACGCGCCTTCGTCGAGCCGGTAGCCGATCAGCGCGAGGTGCTCGGCTACCGAGCGCCGCTGCGACGCGGTGCCCAGGAACGCTTCGTTCGCGACGCGGTCCTGCATGTAGCTCAGCGAGTCGGCGGTCGCGGCGAACAGCTCGAGCAGCATCATGCCGATGTCGGCCTCGCTGCGCTCGGTCCAGTTCGGGAAACGCACCGCCACGAAATCGAGCAGCGCCTGCCGGAAGCTCGCGTAGTCCTTGCCGAGATAGTCGATCGACACCGCGACCTCGGGCGGCGCGGGCGTCGTCGCCGCGACCTCGCGGCAGTCGAACGCGTCGTCGCAAGCCAGCCGGAAACGCAGCGCCGTGTCCGCGAAGAACGGGTCGATGCCCGGCGCGCCGACGCTGAGCGTGTAGAGCGAGAAGTCGCCGATGCCGTCGAGCGTCAGCACGATCGTGCGCGCGAGCGGATCGGGGCTCGCCGGAAGCGCAGCCGACAGAATGCGCGGGAAGATGCGCGCGCCGCCGGTCAGCGTGTAGCTCGCGGTCTGCAGCAGCGCCGGCAATTCGCCCGGCGCGATCGCGCGCACGAACGTCACGACGAGCCGCGCTGCCGCGTCGTCCACCGCGACGCGCTCGACGCCCTGCGCCCCGGGCGCGAGCCGCGGGGTGGGACAGTCGATGCTCGGGCGCAGCGCGGCGGTCACGATTACAGCCGGACGTCCAGCGTGCGGCGCTCGAGCGTCGCCTTGACGGTGTACGCGATCTCGATCGTGACGACATTCTCGAAGCCCTCTTCGCTGGTCACCGTCACCTGGTTGACGCCGATGCGGTCGCCGAGCCAGCGCTGCAAGTTGGTCGCGATGAGGAACTGCGCCGTGACGCGCAGCGCGTCGCCGTTGGGCGCGAACACGAGCTGCGACACACCCGCGCCGAACTCGGGCAGAAACACGCGCTCGCCGGGATTCGTGAAAAGCACTTGCAGGATCAAGTCGCGCAGGTGGTCGTCGGGCGGCGTGGTGTTGGGCGTGCCGCTGCCGCTCACGCCGTACGGATAGTCGAGATGACGCCGCGCGAGCAGATCGCTTTGCCTCATCCCGTCATCACTTTCTGCGACAAGAGGCTCGGGTCGGGCGGCGTCAGGGGCGGCGTGGGCACCATCGGCGTCACGGGACCGCCGCCGGGCGCGGTGCTCTCACCGGGATGCATGTGCGTGTTGAAGCCTTGCACGATCTGCGTGAGGTACTGCAGCAAGCTGTCGCCGAACACGAGCGGGTGGCTGCTGTTCGCGACGAGCTGGATCTGCGGGCCGTCGATCACGATCTGCGTCGCCTGGCCTGCGGTGATCTTGATCGCGCTCGCGTCCATCGAGACCACGTTGTCGTTCGCGTCGGTAACCGTGATGCTCTTGGCGTCGTCGTCCAGAACGACCTTGTGGCCGCTGGTCGTCTTGAGCACTTTCTGCTTCGGCGTCGCCGACTCGGGAATCTGGCCGCTCTGATACCACGTGCCGGTCCAGATCGGATAGCTGAGATCGCCTTCTTCGAACTCGATCCACACGCCGGCGCCCACGTCCGGCACGGCGAAGAAGCCTTGCTCCGCCGCGCCGCCGTACGCGAACGCCGGCAGCGCCCAGCCGATGGTCTCGGTGCCGAGCACGCGCGGCACTTGCGCTTGCACGCGGCCGAGGTTGAGCGGGTCGTCCACATCGGTGACCAAGCCGCGGTACTTGCCGTAGAAGCGGCCTTCGACGCGCTCGATAAGCCGCGTGACGACGTCGGCGCTCATAGCCCGGGCACCGCGAGCCCCAGCGCGCTCGCTCCGAAACTCTCGCTGCCGTCCAGATCGCGCGCGTTGCGTCGCGCGCGGAACAATTGCGTGTACGCACCTTCGGGCGCGATGCGGTGCGACACGTGCGTCACGTAGTACTTGCCGCTGTACTGTGACCCGGCGCCTTTTATCAGCACCAGGCGGTGCGGCCGCAGCACCGTTTGGTACGCGTCGCTGTTGATCTCTCCGCTGGCGTCGATGAACCAGTCGGACTCGTCGCGCACAGCTTGCGCGATCGCCTTGAGCTCGCCTTGATCGCTCGTCGGCGCGCCGAGCACGAGGATCTGCGCCGGTGCATCCTTCGGCGTGGCGAGGCCGCTGATCACGCTGCCGATCAGCGCGTCGAGATCGGTCGCGCCCAGCTTGTCGAGCGAGGCGTCCGCGACCTGCGCTTCGTTCGTGCTCCCGCCGGCGACGTCGACTTGCGCCGTCTTCGCGTTGAGCGGGCGCTGCGCGGCGACGTGAGCCGTGAACGAGCTCATGTTGCTCGCGGCGTCGAACGCGATGGCAAGATCGGGCTGCGGCGTCCCCTGCAATTGCGGCGCCTTCAGAAACGCAACCACGCTGTGACTGCTCTTGTCGGTTTCGAAGTAGAACTCGAGCCCGTTGCGCCGCGCGAGCGTGCGCACGAACTGCAGGTCGGTCGCGCGCTGCACCGTGGTCGTCGTGTCGTCCTGGTGCACCGGCGACGTCGAATCGGCTTGCACGTCCACGCCGTAGGCGCCGGCGATTTGCGTCACGATGTCGCTGTCCGAAAGGTTCGGCCACGTCGCGATCTTGTCTTCGAGCCCGAGCAGCGCGCACGTGTCGGTGCACGTCACGTCCAGCACCGACTTCTCGGGATCCGCGTCGATGTGCACCTCGACGTCGGTGACGTAGCCCGTGAACACCGGATCGAGCCCGTCGTTGCCCGAACCGCCGCCGAGTGCGCCGAGCGCCGCCGCGAGCCCGCCGCCCGACGTGAAGCCGATCGACGCGCTCATCGGCGTGAACGGCGCGAAGCGGTCGTCGTCGAGGTGCGTCCAGGAGCCGTCGCTGTTCTTGCGCAGGATCAGGCGCAACTGCGCGGTCGACGCTTCCTCGCCGCCTTCCTCGACCGAGAGCGAGATCACGTCGGCGTAGAAATCCGCTTCGACCGCCGTGCCGGAGAACGCGATCTCGAACGCTTTGTCGGCCATCAGCTGCGGTCCGGCGGGATCGCGATGCGCCGCCCCATCTCGAGCAGGTCTTCGGGGTCCATCGCGGTGTTCGCGTCCGCGATGAGCCAGCTCTTCTCGGGATTGGTGTAGTAGACGTATGCGAGCGTGTCGAGCCGCTGGCCCGCGACGAACGCGTGGTAAAAACCGGCCGGCGTGGCCGGGATGAAGCGAATGCGCAGCGCGGTGACCGTCGCGCCCGACGCATCGGTCGCGCGGTACGTTCCCACGTCTTGATAGCGGCTGCCCTTGAAGATCATGGTGTGTATCCTGCGCTCATCAGAACGACAAGCTCGCGCTGACGCCGATCGACACGGCGTTGGCGAGATTCAGCGCGGCCATCGCTTCCTTCACGCCTTGCGAGTACGTGTAGGCGCCGATCGCGAGCGTCTGCCCGGCGAGCTGGCTCGGGGTGAGGATCTGCAGCGCGACGTTGATCTCGGCGCGAATCGGGTTGAGGAGCTGGTCGTACGCGGTCTCGATGATGGAGAGCGTGGTGATCGTCACCGGAACGATGCGGTACGGGCCCCACACGAACAGCACCATCGGCAGGCTCAGCGGCGGCGTCTTGCTGGTTGACGAGCTGCCCGCGAGCGCGGCCAGGTCGATCGTGAGCGAGCTCTTGGGCACCATCAGCAGCTCGAGCGCGGAGATCGTCGGCAGCACGCCGCTCGCGGCGGCGAGCGGATTGCCTTGCGCGAGCGCGTCGGTGGCGTCGATGCGCAGCGTGAACGACAGCGACTCGCTCGGCTCGGCGGGAACTTGCTGCGCGTTCGTTTTGCCTTCGCCGGGCTTCTGCGCCGGCGGCTGCACCATGCGCGGCGTACGCGTCATGCGCTCCGGATTGAACTGGAACACCACGATGTTCGGCAGCACGCCGAGCAGGCCGGCGCCGAAGTTGACGAACGCGCCCTTCAAGACGGCCATGCCGTTGCCTCCGCGCCGGTTCCGGTGAGCGATGCCGCGACGGCGCCGGCAAGCACCTCCGCGGCCGCTTCGTCGTCGAGCCGGTCGAACGCGAGCGCCTCGACCGTGATGGAACGAACGCCGGGATCGTGCGCAGCGCCGCGCGCCGGCGCTTCGGCCGCGCTCAGACGTTCCGCCAGCAGCGCGAGCGCGCGGCGTGTTACCGGCTCGACGCGGT
>JAXDMB010000407.1:0-6867 GCA_034666325.1 Vulcanimicrobiota bacterium | reverse complement strand
CGGAGGAGCGCGCGAAGGCCTGCGCCGCGCGAGGCGCACGCCGGCGAAGACGAGGACCGGGACGTTGCGCGACGCCCAGGGCGCGTCGGCGCCCGGAACCAGCAGCCGGAACGCCTCGGCGAGCACGACGGCGGCGGCGCTGCGCACGGCGCCGAGCAGGATGGCGAACAGCATCGCCGCGGCCACCGCGACGACGACCAGGATCGGACACGCCCCGCTCATCGACGCGGCGGCGCCGGCCGCATGGTGCATCGCCATGCCGTGCATTTCCGGCATCGCCGCGCCTGGCGGCGTCAGCCCCAGCAGGCCGTGAAGGCAGAACCCGTCGCGTGCGAGCGCGGCGGCGCCGGCGGAAGCCGATCCGGCTACCGCGGCGAGGACGGTCAGCGCGGCGAGCCGCGCGCGGTCCATGGTGCGCATCCTTTGCCTCAACGTTCGGCCGCGCGCACCGGATGACCTAGTGTCCTCGATCGCCGACGCGACCGTGCCCTGGGCGGGTGCGCGGCAGCGCCGCGTAGTACACCGCTCGCCCGTGATCGACCAGCAGATAACCGCGATGCTCCGCCGGACGATGCCCGACGCCGACGTCCGCGTGTACGACATGACCGGCACCATGGACCACCTCGAGGTGTTCGTACGGTCGAAGGCGTTCGCGGGCGTCTCGCCGCTCGACCGCCATCGTATGGTCGAGAAGGCGCTGGCTCCCGCCCGCGCCGACGGGCGCATCCACGCGCTCCAGATCCGCACCGAAATCCCCGAGGAAACGACTCCACATGGCTGACCTGCAAGACGAGATCAAAGGCGAGATCGAGGGCAATACGATCCTCGTCTACGGCAAAGGGACCAAAGACGCGCCGCGCTGCGGTTTCACGCTCGAGACGATCCAGTTTTTCAACGCCTTCGGCTACCCGTTCCAGGTCGTCGACGTGCTTGAGAACATGCCCAAGCGCCAGGCGCTCTCGGAGCTGACCGACTGGCAGACGCTGCCAAAGGTGTTCATCAACGGGCAGTTCTACGGCGACACCGACATTCTCGCGCCGATGGCGCAGAGCGGCGAGCTGGCGAAGCTGCTGGAAAGCGCGTTCGAAGGCAAGGGCGTCACGCCCACGATCCAGCTTCGCTAGGCGTGCTGGAGCTCTACGAGCCCGGGAGCGAAGCCGACTGGCTTCGCTCCTTCCGTTTCGCGCTCGACCTGCGGCCGCGGTTCTGCGAAACCGACGCGCTCGGCCACGTCAGCAACACCGTGTACACGGAGTACTGGGAGGCCGCGCGGCTGCGGTACTTCGAGTCGATCGGCGAGGCCGACGACGCGCCCAAGCGCGTCCTCGCGTTCAACCACATGGCGGTCGAGATCACGACGCGCATGATGCGCCCGTGCTTCTACGACGAGCCGCTGCTCGTGCACGCGCGCATCGCGTCGCTCGGCCGCAGCAGCGCGACGTTCGAGCACGCGCTCACGTCGCCGCAATCGGGAGAGATTCGGGCGATCGCGCGCATCGCGGTCGTGTGCTCGGCGGACGACGAGCACGCGACGCCGTGGACGCCGGGCCAGCGCGCGAAGCTGGAAGCGTTCGAAGGCCGCGCGCTGTAAAAGCGCACGGCCTTCGGTGAACTCGTACCACCGCGCCGTAGCAACGCGGAGGCGCTGAGGTAGCGCGAAGCGCTGCCGGCGTTAGAAGTTCTTGATCACCGAGATCCGGAGGTTGCGCGGACCGATGACGTTCGCGTTCGTCAGGCCGACGCTGCCGTTCGCCAGCGGGTAGGCGTTGCCGCCGAACTGCGTGATGTACGGATTCGGATAGGCCTGGAACAGGTTGTCGACGTTCGCGTTGAGCGTGAGCCCGGTGCGGCCGCCGATCGGGAAGCGCACGTCGAGGTGCGCGACCGTGAAGGCCGGGACGTTGAGCGAGTTGTTGTTGCCGTAGAGCTGGTCGCCGAACGCGACGTACCCGCCGTTGAGCGTGCGGTAGTGCACTTCAGCGTAGCCCTGCGCGTACGGAATCGCGTGGTTGCTGATCGCGTTGAACGAGCCCGGCGTGCCGCTCGTACCGCTGCCCGCGTAGTTGACGTTCGGCAGGATGGCGAGGTTCGTGCCGATCGTCGAGCACACGTTGTTTGTCGAGTAGAAGCAGGGCGGGAGGTCGTACGGGAACGCGCGCTGGAGCGCGCCCTGCACCTTGAAGCCGAGCCCGGCTGCGGGATCGTGGTTGAGCGCCATCTCGATCCCCTGGTACCGCGCGTGAGCGAGGTTGCGGTTCTGCGAGCTGAACAGCGGCAGGAAGCCCGCGGGGCAAGCCCCGGTCGAGGTCACCGCGGCCGCCGCCGTCCCGTTGTAGCAGCCGTTCTGCTGGGTCGACGTGAAGAACTGGTTCTGCAGGTTCGACAAGTAGACGTCGGTGGTGAGGATCGTGATGCCGTTCTTGAACCGGAAGTCGCCGCCGAGGTCGTACTCGAACGCGGTCTCCGGGCGGATCGTCCCGTTCGCGGCGTTGTTCGTGTAGAACGTCGGGTTGTTCACGTTATTGGCCGACGGCGTCGAGTTCGCGCGGCTGAGGAAGCTCAGGTACGGCGGCGCGATGGCCGACCCCATCGAGAACCGCAACGACGTGTCGCGGTTCGCGCGGTACGTGATGCCGATGCGCGGGTCGTCGTGGAAGATCTTCGAGTCGAAGAACGTCGGGTTGGGATTCGCCACGTTGAACGTACCGCCGATCGCCGGAATGCCGGCGTTGGGGCTGGCGTGGAACGTGTACGCGTTGAGGTAGTTCGAGAACGTCACGCTGGTGCGCGAGCCGACGTTGAACTGGGCGCGCGCGAGCACCGTGCGGTAGATCTCGTACGAGCCGGCGGGGACGCCGGGCACGGTCGGGGCGTTCGGGTAGTCGCGCGCCGTCGTTCGCGAGTTGGTCTGGTCGTACGCGAGCGTGATGATCGTGCCGTTGTCGCCGATGGGATGATCCCACTCGAACGACGACCCGTGCAGCGAGTCCGCCTCTTCGGCGCGGAAGTACTGCGGGCTGGTGAACCCGGTGAAGGGGTTGCCCGCCGCGCCGCACGCGATCCCGGCCGCGTTCTTGAAGCCGGACGCGATCCAGCCGGTCGTGGGACCGCCGCACACGCCGCCGGACGGGTTGAACTGCACCTGGGCGGTTTGGCCGTTGAACGGCGTCGACGTGGGCAGCGGGCCGGTCGCCGATCCGCAGTGGCCGCTCACCACCGCTTGGCCGGCCGGGCACAAGTTGACCGTGCCGAACAGCTGCAGGGGAACCGTGAACCCTTCGCCCGGACGCTGCGGCGGATTGTACTGCAGGCGGTTGATCGAGGCGGTGTAGTAGCGCGCGAGGATGTTGTCCTTGTGGAAACCCGTGCGGATCTCCCATTGGAACATCGGCTCGTTGTTGATCTCGAACTCCGTGTACGGATAGAAGACGTTCTGGAACGTCTGCTGCGGCCCGGGCGCGAGACCGGTCGCGCCGGGCGTGTACGCGGCGCCCGGAGCGAAGTTCTCGAAGAACTGGTAGACGTGGTTGCCGTTCTGGTCGGTGTACGTCTGGCTGCCGAGATAGCTTGCCGTGATCGTCGTCACCGGCGAGACGTTGTACTTCAGCTTCACCAGCTCGTTCTTGTTGGTGAACGTCTGCGGCACGGCGAGGCAGCACGCGAGCAGCGTCGCGGTCGAGAACGTCGGGCTGTTCTGAATGCCCGGGACCGCGGAGCCGGACGTCGTGCTGCCGTTCTGCGCTTGGCCGTTGATGAGCGTCGCCCCCGAGAGCGTCGTCATGCCGGGCTGGTCGTAGAGCGGTCCGCGCTCGCCGACGATCGCATAGTCGAAGATGAAGCCGAGCTTGCCCTTGAGGATCGTGTTGCCGTAGCGGAAGTTGGAGAACGTGCCGTTGTACGAGTCGATCCCGTACTTGAGCTGCCCGGTGGGCTTCGACGGCGGGTCCAGCGTGCGAAAGTTCACCGCGCCGTTGATCGCGAAGTTGATCTGGCCGAGGCTCGCGCCCGGGCCTTTCACGAGCTCGATCGCCTGGAACGTGTCCGCGTTGAGGAACGACGTCACGTAGTCGCCGAAGTTGCCGACGGCCAGCGGGTGCCCGTCGATCAGCGACGAGGTCTCGAAGCCGAGGCCGCCGCGGATGCTCGGAAACGTGATCGCACCGGGCGCGGCGTTGGTCGCGCTCGTGCCCGGGTGGTCGATGACGATACCCGGCGTCTGGTCGAGAATGCGCTGGACCTGCTGCTGGCCCTGTTCCTGGAACGTCTGCGTGTTGATCGTCTGCACGGACGCGGGCGTCGCGTTGAACGTCGAGCTGCCGCGCGCGCGCGTCGTGACGCGGCCGATCGTCTGCAGCGACGTCAGCGTCGCCTGCTGCAGCTGCACGTTCAGCGAGCTGGTCTGGCCCGCGACGACCGTGAAGTCTTGCTCGGTGGCCGTGTTGTAACCGTTCTTCGTGGCCGTGACGGTGTAGACGCCCGGTACGACCGTGACGCGGTACGCGCCGCGCGCATCGGTCGTCGCCGTGTACTCCGCGGGCCCGCGGAAACGCAGGATCGCGTTCGGGAGCGGTGCGCCGCTGCTGTCGGTAGCAACGCCCGAAATCGTCGTCGCTGCGGCTTGCGCGACTTGGCCGGATTGCGCCGCCGCCGGTGCCATACTCAATGGTCCACCGATGAGCGCAACGAGACCTAAGACGCCCAAGACCCGTGACATACTGAGCACGTGTCCTCCTAGGGGTGATGGGGTGGTGCGAACGCCGCGCTGCAAGACACGGCGAGACCTCGGCGTACCGTGGCCGCCGGAAGTCTAGCACCGGGACATTAAGAGGGGACTAAAGCCGTTCCCTCCGACTTTTGGCGCATAATCGAGACTTAACGCCGGGAGGCTAGGCTGGCGCGGGCTTCAAACTACACGAGCCACCCGCTTCGAAAGGATGCACCGTGCGCACACTCTATCGTGCCGCGGCGGTCTTGGCGTTTGCGCTCACGAGTCTCGTCACGCCCGCGGGCGCGGCGACGAGCGGTGAGACGATCGCCCAGGCCTCCGCCACCCAGGGCACCCTCACCGGCCGCGTGACGAACAGCCGCGGCGACGGTCTGGCCGGCGCCGTCGTGACCGTCAGCGGCGGCGCGACGACCCTCACCGCGACGACCGCGGGCGACGGCACGTTCTCGCTCGCCGTACCGCCCGGCGTGTACTCCGTCGTGGTAAACCGCGGCGGCTATCAAACGACGCAGACCGACGACGTCGCGGTGGTGGCGGGCGCCACCGCACGTCTGGCGATCGCGCTGAGCGAGTCGTCGACGCAGTCGCTGCGCACGATCGGCCGCGTCTCCACCAGCACGAACCGCAACCCGATCAACACCAACGTCGCCGCCGTCTCGACGCTCAGCAACACCGTGATCGCCGAGCGCGTTCCGACGAACCTCAACGACGTCGCGACGGAGCTCCCCGGCGTGTCCATCGCGCGGACCAGCGGCGCGACTGCCAACACCTTCTTCGAGACGCGCGGATTCTTCATCCAGCAGAAGGTCAACATCGACGGCCATCCGGTCGCGTCGGGCCAGTTCGGGAACTGGAACACGAACTACGCGTCGCCGTTCCTCTTCGGGCAGATCGAAGTGCTCAAGGGCGCGGGCCTCAACGGGCCGACCGCCGGCGAGTCCGCGATCGGAACGATCAACCTGCGCACGCGCGACTTCACCGACAAGAACACGTTCGAGGCGACCGCGGGCGTCGACTCGTTCACGGGTTCGTACCTCAATCTCTTCGGCAGCGCGAACCTGCTCAACGGCAAGCTCAGCGTCCTCGCCGCGCGCACGAGCAGCGGCTACAACGGTCCGTGGAACAACTACTTCACCGACCGCATCGGCTTGTCGTCGGGCCTGCCGGTGGGGACGTATCAAGTTCCGTCGCCCAACGGCCTGGTGCAGTTCCAAGGCGATTTGAGCAACAAGTACGGGCTCGAAGGCGAGCTCGCGAAGATCCGCTACCGCCTGTCGCAATCGACGTCGGTGACGTTCGAGTACCTCGGCTTGCAGGGCCAGTACTTTCCGCAGGGCGGCGCGTACTCGAGCTATCTCGGGCACGTCAACATCGCCAACTGCTTCAACGGATCGACCGCCGTGTTCGCGGCCGGGTCGTGCGGCGTCACGTCCACCTACAACGCGCCGTACGCGCAGTCGCAGATCGGCTCGCAGGCCGAAGGCTACTCGTGGTTCCCGAACTCCTACGTGCAGAACAACGAGCCGCAGTTCAGCGCCGAGCTGCGCACGTCGTACAAGAACGACACGATCCTGCTGCGGCCCTACGCGGCCGAGATCAACCGCTTCATCAACGGCCAGTACGAGGTGCTCTATCCCGGCAACAACGGCGGCTGGTTCCAGGTGACCAACATCGCTAACTGCCAGATCGCATTCGTGGCGCCGACCGCGGCGAACGGCGGCGCGAAGGGACCGTGCTTCGGCTCGAACGCGCGTTACAACTCACCGTCGTACATCGGCGGGGACGCATCGCGCACGAAGATCTTCCCCACCACGCCCATCGCGCCCGTCTGCACCGCCGCGTCGCCGTGCTGGACCACCAGCACCGCGCAGTCGAACGACGGGTCGTACGCGTACGGCACGCCGTTCTCGCAGCCCGAGCGCGACTACATGCACGGGTTCACGTTCTCGTACATCCACCCGGTGGGCGACAACGTGTACAACTTCTCGTGGGACGCGAACATCGAGAACTCGACGTTCTTCTCCGGCGACACCAATCCCAAGCCCGCGGCCTGCCGCTACGTCATCGGCTCGGCCGTCGCGAACGATCCCACGAAGCCCTACTACCAGCCCAACTGCAAGGATCCCAACGGCAACATCTTC
>JAXDMB010000406.1:0-5923 GCA_034666325.1 Vulcanimicrobiota bacterium | reverse complement strand
CAGTACGAGGCCGAGCAGCATCCGTTCGACGTCGGGAAGTGGGGCGAGCTCGGGCAGGCGCAGCGCGCGCTGCACCGCTACGAGGCGGCGTACGACGCGTTCGCGCACGTGATCGGAATCCGGCCGTCGTCGTGCGCGGCGCGCGTGGACGTCGCCAACGCGCTGGTGGATCTCGGGCGCATCGACCCGGCGATCGCGCACCTCAAGTCGTGCCTCGCCACGGACGCGAATTATTACCCGGCCGTCGTCAACCTCGGCGAAGCGTATCTCGAGAAGAGCGACATGACCTCGGCGCGCCCGCACTTGGACCGCGCGCTCGCGATCCGCCCCGACGGTCCCGAAGCGCTCGTGGACATCGGCTACATCTACGACGCGCAGAACGACTGGAAGACCGCGATCACGTACTACAACCGCGCGATCCGCGCCGACCCGATGCGGCCCGAAGCGTACATCGATCTCGGCTACGACTACAACGAGCACCGCTTGTTCCCGCTGGCCGAAGCCGCGTACATCAAGGGCCTCAGCGTTTCGCAGGACGACGGCCGCCTGCACTACATGCTCGCGGTGACGTACAACCTGCAAGGAAAGATCGGGCTCGCGCGCGAGCAGTACCGCCACGCCATCGCGTCCGAAGAACCGGTCGTGGTCCACGCCGCGAAAGCCGAGCTAGCGCTCCTTCCGCCGAAATAGCGGCGACTCGGGGGAAAAGGTCCCCATGAACATGCGCTCGGTTCTCGTTGGAACGGCTGCCGGAGCGGTCGGCACCATCGCCTTGGACATCGCGACCTACGCCGACATGGCCCTGCGCGGACGGCCGTCCAGCGAAGCGCCCGCCACGATGGTGAAGAACGTCGCGGCGTCCGCGGGCATCGAACCGCTTGCCGCGGACGACGACACCTCGAAGAACCGCCGCTCCGGCACGGGCGCGCTCCTGGGCTACGCCAACGGCCTCGCCGTGGGCGCGGTGTACGGCGCGATCCGCCCGGTGCTGCGCGGCCGCGTACCGCTAGCGGTCGCGGCGCTCGCTGCGGGCGGTGCGGCAATGGCGCTCAGCGACGTCCCGCTGGTGAAAAGCGGCGCAACGGATCCGAAGACGTGGGGTGCCGCGGGCTGGCTCGCCGACATCATCCCGCACGCGCTGTACGGGCTCGCGCTGGCGTTCGCGTTCGAC
This sequence comes from Vulcanimicrobiota bacterium, assembly GCA_034666325.1. Taxonomy (GTDB): domain Bacteria; phylum Vulcanimicrobiota; class Vulcanimicrobiia; order Vulcanimicrobiales; family Vulcanimicrobiaceae; genus Vulcanimicrobium. The sequence continues at coordinate 4,752 of JAXDMB010000406.1, read as the reverse complement.
GCGCTGCTGGAGTCCAGTTCGGACTGAGGGGCGTTCGCGACGGCGCGGTTGGCGGTGCTCTTTCGTCCCGTATCGCACAGTGCCCAAAGGGCAGGCGTTCGACGGCGTACCGACACGGCTCGGACGACGCGATACGGTGGTGCTCCGATGTTAATGATGACCCCTTGCACTTGCGCGTGCGGACACGGTCCCGAACTGCACGACCTGCACGGATGCGCGGCGTTTCTCGGAGCGTTTGCGGAAACCGCCGGCCGGCTGAGCTATTGCAGCTGCAAGCAGGTCCCCGCGGCGTCCGGGCGCCCCGTGCCGCTGCAAGCGATCGTCGCGACGGTGCGCGTGCGCGAGCGCGCCGGCTCCGCGATCGGCGTGTGCGAAGCGCCGCCCGTGCTCGAGCTCGGAGCGTCCGCGCAGGACGTGCTCGCGCGCGTGCTGGTGCGCTTGCGCGAAGCCATCGCTCCCGCGGGCGGCGGCGTACCGCAATGCGTCATGGTCGTGCGCGACGGCGAGCCCCCGCGCGCGGAGCCTCTGCGCTGAGCACGGGGGTCACCGGGCGCGGTTCAGGCCGCACGGCCGAGCACCAAACCGCTGCTATCCGGTTTCGAGCAGCCGTTTGATCTCCGGTGACGGCTCGACGTCGAGCTCCGTGCGCAGCAGCTCTTTGTAGCCGCGGTATTCCAAGATCGCGGCGCCGCGGTCGTTCGCCGCGAGGTGCGCCCTGATCGCGATCTGCCGCGCGCGCTCGTCGAGCAGGTCGCGCTTCGTCAGCGCTTGCGCGAGCGCCAGCGCGCGAACGTGATCGCCGCCGCGCAGCGCGCGCTCGCCGAGAAATGCGCCGAGCTCATGCGTCGCGGCTTCGAGCGTGCTCTCCGTCGGCTCGAACCAATCCCACGTCGCGAACGTCGCCGGGCGTCCGCGCACGAGCCGCGCGAACGTTTCCTCGAGCGCCGGGATGTCGGCGTCGCTTACGGTCTCGCGGCGCACGTGCTGCAGCACGCCTTGCAGCCGCCGCAGGTCGACGCCGACCTCCGGCGCGAGTGCGTATCCGCCGCGCGAGACGATGACCGCGCCGGGATCGGCGAGTTGCTGGCGCGTGCGGTGCACGCACATCTTGAGCGCGTTGTGCGCGGAGTCGCCCTGCAGGTCAGGCCACAGGCGGTCGACGAGCTGTTCGCGGCCGACGGCGTGGCCTTCGACCGCAAGCGCCGCGAGCAGCGCCAGCACGCCTTCAGACACGTCCACGCGCTCCTCGCCGCGCGACACCGTGCCGTCGGCGAGCGACACCAGGAGCGGCGCGTCTTCGCTCGCGACGAGGGTCGAGGTGCGGTGGCGCAGCCGGTTCACCAGCGGCGCCAGCATCCCGCGCGCCTCGCCGCGCTCGTCGAGCGCGGCGACGGAATCGCGCAGCGGTGAGCCTGGAATCGTAGCGGCGAGCGCGAGCGCTTCGCGCAGCCGCGACTTGGTGTTGCCGTGCTTCTCGGCCGCGGCGACGCGCGCGAGCACGCGTGTGAGCGGTTCCTCGGCAACGTCGGCCGCGTCGACCGCGGCGGCCGCGAACCGCGCGGCGGAAGCACCGTCGCGCGCGTCCGCCGCGGCGAGAAGAAATGCGCGCGCGTCCCACAGCGGCACGTCGCTCTTCCCGACACGCGGCTCGCGCCCGCTCGCCGCGAGCGCGAAACGCAGCAGCGCGGGAATGTCGTAGCGCTCCACAAGCAGCACGAGCTCGCCGCGATACGTGTCGTACAACTCGTTCTCGCCCGCGAGCCAGGCACCGAACACCGCTTCGGCAAGCGCCAGACCGATCACGGGAACCGCGCGGCCGTTGCGCGCGAGCGAGACCATCCGCTCGAGCGCCTCGTGCTCGACCTCCCAGCGCGCGAGCACGCGCGCCGCCTGCACTTCGAACCGGATCAGCTGCGAGAGCCACACCGGATGGCCGGAGACGCGCGGTCGCAGCGGCTGCCAGAGCTGCTTTCCTTCGTCGAAGCGGCTTTGCTGCGCGAGCAGCGCTAGACGCGCGGTGAGCAGCACCAAATCCGGCCCGCTCGTCATCTCGCCGCTTTCGAACGGTACGTCGTCGAGCAGCGCGGCCGCTTCGGGCGAACGCCCCGCGTCGAGCAGCGTGAGCACCGCGATCCCGAGCGCCGCTTTGTGCAGCGGGAGCGTCTCGTCGCGTGCCGTCTCGACCACGGCAAGCGCTTCGCGCGGCAAGTTGCGTGACGGCTCGATCAGCCGGCGCGCCGACACGACGGCGAGGCGAATCTCGGGGTGCATCGCGAGTCCGGCCGCGTCATCGCCTTCGGCATCGGTTTCCGGCCGTTTGCCGACCAGCGTGAGAAAGCCGCCGTCGACGTGCACCGCGCAGTCAGCCGCCGCGGCAACGTCGCCCGCGGCGAGGTAGCATTCCGCCGCCCGCGTGAACTGCTGGTCCGCGACGAGGGCTTCCGCGAGCAGCCGCATCGACCCGTTGAGCTCGCGCCGGTGCCGCCGCAGAATGGTGCGCCGGATCAGCGGACGCACTTCGATCCGCTCGTGGCGTTCCTGCACGCCGGCCCGCGCCAGTTGGTGATCGCGAATCAGCTCGGCGACGGCGCCGTGCGCGCCGTGCGCCGTTTCGATCTCCGCCTGCGTCACGTCGCTCCACCCCGATCCCGTGAGCAGCGCGCGAAACTCGGGCGGCGTGAGCTTGCCGAGCACGTGCGCGTCGACGTAGTCGAACAGCTCGCCGAGCAGCTGATCCGGCACGCCGTCGCTGAGCGGATCCAGGGCTCCCTCTTGGATCAGCCGCTGCACGTAGAGGGCCGCGACGGGCCAGCCTTCGGTGAGCTGGTTCGTGCGAAACAGCGCCGTCACGTCGGTGTGCGTCTCCGCGAACAGCTGCGCCATCTCCGCTCCGTCGAACGCGAGGTCGTCGGCACGCAGCGTCGCGACGAGGTGCGGCGCCGCGAGATCGCTCAGCCGCACCGGCAGCGCACGCCGCGCGCACAGGATCAGCTTCCCGTGTTGCGGGCGCGCGAGCACGAGCGCGGCGATCGCTTCGAGCACGCCGCGATCCGTCGCGTGCTCGAGGCGATCGAAGACGAGCGTGATCGGTTCGGAACACGCGCGCCAACCTTCGACGAGCTGCGCGAGCCCGCCGCCCGCGTGCGGCGCGAGAAGTGCTACGGCGGACAACGCTTCGAGAAATGCCGGCAGCGTAGGAACCACGCTCGCGTCGACCGACGTCCAATGCGGATCTTCGCGCGCGATGCGGTGAGCAATATAGCTCTTTCCGTAGCCCGCGGGCGCAACCAGCGCAATTAACGGGACCGCCGACCGCCTGATGCGCTGGAGCACCCGTCGCCGGTCGACCAACACGGCCATGCTGCCGTTTGCCCCCGGTGCTGGCCAGTAAACGTCATTCTTTCAGGCGACCGCTCGGCGTGGCGCGGACGGCGACACCGGTAACGCGGCGGTAACGCCGGGGCGCCGGCCGTGCGACCGCGCGGGGTTACGGACCGCTGACAAGATGGCCCGGTGAAACGCTACATCGTCGCAATCGCCCTCGCCTCGAGTCTCCTTTCGATGACGCACACCGCGCAGCCAGCGCCTCTGGTGAGCGCGTCGCGCGAGGTCGAGTCCACCGTCACGGTCGCGCTCGTCAACGTGCACCGCCCGGTAAGCGTCGAAAGCGCCGCGCTGGCGCTGGCGAACGATGTCAATCGCGAGCGCGTGAGCCGCAATCTTGCGCCGCTGACGCGCGACGCCGAGCTCGACAAGTTCGCCGCCGCGAAGGCGATGGACATGGCGTCGCGCGGGTACTTCGGCCACACGAGTCCCGATGGCGTCACCTTCGCGAACCGCATGCGCGCCGTAAACTGGCCGACGCAGTACGTCGGTGAGAATATCGCGTTCGACGTCGACGAGCCCGCGGCGCACCGGGCGTTCGTGAACAGCCCGCCGCATTTCTCGAACGTGATCGACCCGAACGAGCGCCGCATCGGCGTCGCGGTCGTGAACGTCGGCACGCACCAGACGTTCTACGTCGAGGACTTCTCGCAGTAATGGCCCGCATCGGCGCGAAGCGGTTTCTGCTCGATTTCATCTCCACCCGGCGCCTGCAAGGCGAGATCGTTTCCGCCTTGCGCGCCGACGACTTCGTGCTCCACGTGCAGCCGGAAGTCGACCTCGCATCAGGGCAGATCGTGTCCGCCGAGGCGCTGATCCGCTGGAATCACATCGAACGCGGCTTGCTGCCGCCCTCGGAGTTCGTCCCCTTCGCGCAAGAGCACGGCCTGCTGCCCTCGATCGACGCGTGGGTGGTGGGCGAAGCGGCCGCGGCCGCAGCGCTGCTCCGCACGATCGATCCGTCGTTTCGCGTGTGGTTCAACGTGTCGCCGTCCGAGCTGGGCGATCCGCGCTGGCTTGCGCGCATCGCGCAGTTCGGCGACTCGCTCCACGGGCTCGGCGTCGAGATCACCGAGAGCGTCGCGATGCGCGACGTCCCCGGGACGCTCCGCACGCTCGACGCATTGAAGCGCGCCGGGCTCGCCATCGCGCTCGACGACTTCGGAACCGGCTACTCGTCGCTCGCGCAGCTCAAACGGATTCCGGTCGACGTCGTGAAGCTCGACCGGTCGTTCACCGCGGCGCTGCCCGGCGACGTGCGCGACCGTGAGATCGTCACCGCGATCCTGTCGATCGGCGCACGGTTCGGATTCGAGACCGTCGCCGAAGGGATCGAGACCGCCGAGCAAAGCCGTGCGCTCCGCGAAG
>JAXDMB010000405.1:0-17885 GCA_034666325.1 Vulcanimicrobiota bacterium | reverse complement strand
GCTCGGGTTCGAGGCGAACAGGCGCTTCAGATCGTCGATCCGGTGCTGGTCGGTCGGATGGTCGGAAAGCATCTCCATGCGCCCGCCCGTGTCGGCCTTCTCGAACTGCTGAAAGAGCCAGACCATGCCCCACGGGTTTGAGCCGGCCTGCGCGCACGTCTGCGCGCCCTTGGAGTCCGCGGCGGACTCCACTTCGCGCGAGAAGTTCGCCGACTGGAGTGAAAAGCCGATGTTCGCGACGGTGTCGATCGTGCGCGCGGACCGCCCGCCGGTGGCGATGTTCGCGAGGATGTCCGCGATCGTGTAGGCGGTCGCGGTCTTTTGCTGCTTCTGGTACAAGTGCAGGACGTCGTGGTGAATGTTGTGCGACGTTTCGTGGCAGAGCACGCCCGCGAGCTCCTCGCGGTTCTGGACGAATTTCATCAGCGAGTCGGTGACGTAGACGTTCCCGCCCGGGACGGCGAATGCGTTCGGCGCCGTCTCATGCACGAGGATGAATTGAAACGGGTGAAAGTACTGCGGATCCGCGACGCGCTTGATCTGCTGGGCGATCGGGTTGAGAGTCGCGTAGTACGGCGAGCTGGTGATGATCTCGCCCTTTTGCTGCAGCGCTTGGTACTCTTGCTGACCGATCTGCATCTCGACCTGTTCGTCGGACGACTGCGCGGCCGCGGGTGCGGCTCCGCCGGCGAAAGCGGCGAGGCCGACGGCCAGGGCGAGAGCGAGCAGACGTTTCATGGGTCCTCCGGGTTCGGCGCGGCGTGCCCGCCGCAAGTCGTACCCAGAGAAACGTTCCTGGCGACGCGAGGGTTAGCACACAAGTCCGCGGAACGTGGCGGACCGTCCCGGCGCGGGTGTGATGTAATGGTAGCCTGCGACCTTCCCAAGGTTGATGCGCGGGTTCGATTCCCGCCACCCGCTCAAAGAACGCTCGGGGCGACGTAGCCAAGTGGTAAGGCAGAGCTCTGCAAAAGCTCCACCCCCAGTTCGATTCTGGGCGTCGCCTCCAATCGTTCTGCTTGTCGCGGCATTCCTCGCGACCGCCCTCGCCGGGCCGCTGATCGGCGTTCGCCAGCTCGACGCCGCGTCGGGCGCGCAGATCCGCCTCGCGAACGCCCGCTCGGACCTGGACGCGCTGCTCCGCATCCAGCTCGCGGAAGACACCGCGCTGCGCGGCTACATGTCCACGCACGATCCGAGCTTCCTCGAAGACCAGCCGGCGAAGACCGCCTTCGACCAGCAAGCCGATGCGCTGAAGGCCCGGCTCCGCGAAGCGTCGATTCCGGCCGGCGCGTCGACCGTGGAAGACATGCGTCGCAGTCACGCCACGTGGGAGAACGACGTCGCCCAGCCGCTGCTGCGCAACCCCGGCGCGCGCGACGCCTACGCGCGCCAGTCGAACGGCAAGTTCATCACCGACCAGATGTCCCGCGACGCCGAATCCCTGCGCAAGGAGCTCGCCGCGGCAAGCGACCGCGTGGAACGAGCGCTGCGCAAGCGCATCAACGCGACGGTCGCGATCAGCGCCGGCATCGTCACGCTCTTCGCCATTATCGCGCTGTGGTACGCGATCGGCCGCGCCACCGCGGTCGCGCGCCTGGCGCAAGGCCAGATCCTGGTCGACGCGCTGCAGCGAACGCTGCGCGTCGGCGGAAAGCGCCCCGCGCGCACGCAGATGGGCTTCGCGTACGCCTCGGCGACGCGCGAAGCGCTGATCGGCGGGGATGTCCTCGACGCCTGGCGCGCGAGCCCCGAGCTGGGCTGGTTCCTCATCGCGGACGCTAGCGGGAAGGGCATCGACGCCGCGCGCCACGCCGCGTTCGCGCAGTACGCGATTCGCGCGCTCGCCGCCGACGCCGACGATCCGGCCGACGTCGTGAGCCGCTTCAACCGCCTGTTCCTCGACACGTTCGACGATCCGTCGGTGTTCGTCGTGCTGTTCCTGGGCGCGTTCGACGCGCGCACGCAGACGATGCGCTACGCGAGCGCCGGCCATTCCACCGCATACGTGCGCCGCGGCACGCTGATCGAATGGCTGCCGCCCACGGGCTCCCTCATCGGCATCGACCGCAACGAAGCCTACGAGACGGAAACCGTTCCGCTCCGGCTCGGCGACGTGGTCGTCCTCGCGACCGACGGCCTCGGCGAGGCGCGCAGCAAGGAAGGCGAGATGCTGGGCGAGGAGCGCGTCTCCGCGCTGCTGCGCGACGCGCCGTCGGATCCGCAGGCGCTGTGCGACCTGCTCGTCGCCGCCGCCGACGCCTACAGCGGCGGCGTGCAGGACGACTTGGCGATCATCGCGCTGCGCGTGGTCCAAGACGACGAGAGCGACACGACCACGTTCAGCCCGCTCGGCGGCAGATCGAACGCCTAGCCGAACGCGCGCACACCGCCCGAAGAAGAACGGCGCTCCGCGGCGAAAGGCGGCGAGTCGTGTTGGCTCGCCGGATCGTCCCTTGTCTGGACATCAAGGACGGCCGGGTCGTCAAAGGCGTGCGCTTCGTTGATCTGAGCGACGCCGGCGATCCGGTCGCGCTCGCCCGCCGCTACGAAGCGGAAGGGGCCGACGAGCTCGTTTTCCTCGACATCACCGCGACGGTGGAAGGACGCCGCGCGACGCTCGCGGTCGTGCGCGCCGTCGCGCACGAGCTGACGATTCCGTTCGCGGTCGGCGGCGGCGTCAGCGACGTGGAGCACGTGAACGCGCTGCTGCGCGCAGGCTGCGACAAAGTGAGCATCAACTCCGCGGCCGTGCGCGATCCCACGCTGATCACCGCGTCGTCACGCCGCTTCGGCGCGCAGTGCGTGGTGGTCGCGATCGACGCGCGCCGCTCGCCGAACGCACCGTCCGGTTTCGAAGTCGTCGTCGACGGCGGACGAACGCCGACCGGCCGCGACGCGATCGAATGGGCGGCGGAATGCGAACGACTCGGCGCGGGCGAGCTGCTCGTCACGTCGATCGACCGCGACGGAACGCGCGACGGCTACGATCTCGCACTGACGCGCGCGATCCGCGACGCATGCAACCTCCCGGTGATCGCGTCGGGCGGCGCCGGCGCGATCCGCGACTTCGTCGACGTCTTCAAAGAAGCCGACGCCGACGCCGCGCTCGCGGCATCATTGTTCCACTACGCGGAGCTCGCGATCGCGGATCTCAAAGACGCGCTCGCGGCTGAAGACATCGTCGTGCGCCGCGACCCGGTGCGCGTATGAGCGCGCTCCCGGACATCCGCTGGGACGCGAACGGCCTCGCACCGGTCGTGATCGCCGACGCAACAACGGGCGCGGTTCTAACGCTGGCATACGCGAACCGCGACGCGCTCGAACGCACGCTCGCAACGCGCTCCACGTGGCTGTGGAGCCGCTCGCGCAACGAGCTGTGGAACAAAGGCGCGACGTCCGGCAACACGCAGCGCGTCGTCTCCGTATCAGCCGACTGCGACGCGGACGCGCTGCTCTACCGCGTCATTCCGAACGGACCCGCCTGCCACACCGGCGCGGCATCGTGCTTCAGTACGACGCAGCCGCTCGACGGCGCGGACGAACCGCCCGCAGGCGCGGAGTTCGCCAGCGCGATCTCCGCACTCGCGCGCACGATCCAATCGCGCAAAGCGCACCCGGTCGAAGGCTCCTACACCGCGAAGCTGTTCGCGGGCGGCGTCGACCGCATCGGCAAGAAGATCGGCGAAGAAGCGACCGAAGTCGTGATCGCAGCGAAGAACGCAGACCGCGGCGAGCTGGTGTGGGAAACCGCCGACCTCTTGTACCACGCGCTCGTGCTCCTCGCGGAACGCGGCGTCTCGCTCGACGACGTGGGAGCGGAGCTATCCCGGCGCGCAAAACCCACCGAATAAGCGCACCGCCGCAACCGCGCACGCCTACCGCCGCGCCGGCTCGCCCGAAGCACGGCCTCAGCGCGCTCGCCGGAATAGGCCCCGAAACGGCAGCGAAGTTCGCCGAGATCGGCGTCAACACGCCGGCGGAACTGCTCGCGTACATCCCGCGCACCTACCGCGACTGGCGCGAACCGATGCCGATCAACACGCTGCAGGAAGGCGAAGCGATCGTCGTGGGCCGCGTGCTGCGCGTCAAAGAGCGCAAAGGCCGCAACCGCTTCCAAGTCGTCACCGCAGCGCTGCAAGACGACACCGGCGTGATCGAAGCGAAGTGGTTCGGCCAGCGCTACATCGCCGGAAAGCTTTCGCCGGGCGACCGCGTGTTCGTCGCGGGCCGCGTCACGCGCGCGGGACTGCTGCCGGAAATCAACGTCGGCGCGCACAAGCTGCTGCGCGAGAACGAACGCTATGAAGGCGAGATCATCCCGGTCTACGCCGCCACCAAAGACCTCCCGACGCGCGCGATCCGCACCGTCATCACGCAAAACCTGGACAGGCTGATCGCGCAGCACACCGACGCGCTGCCGCCCGCGCTCGTGCGCCGCTACAACTTCCCGCCGCTCGCCACCGCCTGGCGCGACGTCCACGCCCCGCACGACCTCGAGCAAATCAAACGCGCGCGCGAACGCATCATCTTCGACGAGTTCTTCACGATCGCGCTCGCCGCCGCGGTAAAGCGCGCACGCCGCGAAGCCGAAGGCGGCGCGCACGCGCTCACGCACCCGGACGGCTTATGGCACGCGTTCACCGCCGAGCTCCCGTTCGCGCCCACCGGCGCGCAGCAGCGCGTCATCGACCGCATATGGGCGGACATGGCACGCACCGCGCCGATGAACCGCCTGCTGCAAGGCGACGTCGGCAGCGGCAAGACGCTCGTCGCCGCGGCGGCGATCGTGCTCGCGCACAAAGGCGGCGTGCAGTCCGCGCTGATGGCTCCCACGGAGATCCTCGCCGCGCAGCACGCGGCGAAGCTCGCACCGCTGCTCTTCCCGTTCGGCGTGACGGTCGAAGCGATCTTCGGCTCGCAAGGCGCGCGCGAGCGCCGCAGCGCCGAAGATCGCATTCGCTCGGGCGAAGCGGCGCTCGCGGTCGGCACGCACGCGCTGCTCACCGAAAGCGTGACGTTCAAAGACCTCGGCCTCGTCGTGATCGACGAACAGCACCGCTTCGGCGTCAACCAGCGCAAGACGCTGCGCGAGAAAAGCACCGCGCCGCACACGCTCGCGATGACTGCCACGCCGATCCCGCGCACGCTCGCGCAAACGAAATACGCCGACATGGACGTCTCGATCATCGACGAGCTTCCACCGGGCCGCACCCCGATCCAAACGTACGTCATCCGCGCGAGCCGCAAGGGCGAAGTCTACGAGTTCGTCCGCAAGAACGTCGAGCTGGGCCGCCAAGCATACGTGGTCGCCGCGGCGATCGACGTCACGGAACCGGATCCGGACAAAGAGGATGACGGCAAGAAAAAACGCCCGCCGGGCCCGCCGCTGATCACCGTCCTCGAAGAAGCGGAACGGCTGAAGAAGGACGTCTTCCCCGACCTGCGCGTCGACCTCGTGCACGGCCGCATGACGCCGCGCGAAAAACAAGCGTCGATGGAACGCTTCAAACGCGGCGAAACGGACGTGCTCGTGTCGACGACCGTCGTTGAAGTAGGCGTCGACGTCCCGAACGCATCCGTCATGGTCGTCCTCGACGCGAACCGCTACGGCCTCGCGCAACTCCACCAGCTGCGCGGCCGCGTGGGCCGCGGCGTCGCGCAATCGTTCTGCATCCTGGTCGCGCCGGACGACGCGGGCGAAGTGGAGCGGCTGCACGTCCTCGAAGAAACGACCGACGGCTTCGAGATCGCGGAAGCCGACCTGCGCCTGCGAAAAGCCGGCGAGCTGGCCGGAACCGCACAAGCCGGCGACGCGGAAACGATCGGCAACATCGTGGACGACTTCGCGATCTACATGCGCGCGAAAGAAGCCGCCGACGAGATCGTCGCAAACGACCCGGATCTGAGCGCCGAAGAACACCGCCCGCTCCTCGCGCTGCTGAACGAAAGCGCATCAGCCCGCGCGATGCTGATAACCGCGTGAGCCGTCGGCGACGCCGAATCGGCTGGCGCTGAAGCGGGGAACGCTGTACACTGCAGCCCTAATGATCTCGCTTCGGCTAGCGGCTCTGGCGTGTATCGCGGTATCCGGAATCGCAGCCGGTGGAGCGCCTGCTACCACGGTGCCCCAGGCGAGCGCGACCGAATCGGCCCCGCTGACGGAACCGCCGCAAGCATCGCCGGTCGGCGGCATCACCACGCTCAGCCTGACGGCCGGAGAAACACCCGACGGCCGCGCCACGATGACCTACGGCGGCGCGCCCGTTCCGCCGACCATCCGCGTCCGGCCCGGCGGCCAAATCCGCATCACGTACGTCAACGCGCTCTCCGCAGACTCCGGCGAGAAATGCCCGCTCGGCCCGTGCATGGGCATGACGAACCTGCACTTTCACGGCATGGCGGTTTCGCCGCGCACGCCGCAAGACAACGTCCTCACCATGCTGGCCTCGCCTGGGCAGACGCTGCACTACGACGTGCGCGTCCCCGCGAATCACCCGCCCGGGCTCTTTTGGTACCATACGCATCCGCACGGCGAAAGCTCCGAGCAAGCTCTCGACGGAATGTCCGGCGCAATCGTCGTCGAGGGCATCGACCGCTATGTCCCCGCGCTGCGCGGTTTGCGCGAGCGCGTCCTCGTCGTGCGCACGACCGATCCGCACGACGACAGCCAGCTCCCGAGCATACGCGCTCGCCTGAACGTTCCCGCTGCGGACTGCGGCACATCGGGAGAACAGAGCGAGAACTTCGCAACGGTCAACGGCGCGTTGCGCCCGGCGATCGCCATCGCTCCCGGCGAACGCCAGTTCTGGCGCATCGTCAACGCCGAACCGAACATGTACGTCGACGTTTCCGTCGACGGCGAGCAGCTCGAAGTCGTCGCACTCGACGGCGAGCCGCTCGCCTATCGGAATCCGGCGCGCCCGACGATGACGGTACGGCATCTGCTGGTACCGCCGGCCGGCCGCGTCGAGGCGATCGTAACCGGCCCGCCGGCCTCCGCGCATGCGACGCTGCGAACCGCCTGCGTCAACACCGGACCCGACGGTGACATCAACCCGGCGCAAGTCCTCGCGGACATCGTCGCGAGCTCCGCTTCGGAGAACGCGATGCGCAGCGTGCCCGTCGTGACGCAGCCTGCGGTCTACAAGTCGGTCGCCGGAGTCGCGGCGGCCAAACGGACGCAGCCGCAGTTCACGGTCCGCTTCACCGAAGACAAGCACGGTTTCTACATCAACGGTCGAAAATTCGCGGTCGACGCGGCACCGATGACGACCGTGCAGGTCGGCACGTACCAGCATTGGCGGATCGTCAACGAGGCGAACGAGATGCACCCGTTCCACATCCACCAGCTGCACTTTCTCACGTTCGCGCAAGATGGCCGGCGAATCGCCGATCCGGTCTGGCTCGACACCGTGAACGTCGGTGCGAAGAGCACGGTCGACGCCGTGATGGACTTCACCGATCCGCTGATTCGCGGCGAGGCGGTCTTCCACTGCCACATCCTACGACACGAAGACAAAGGAATGATGGCAAAGGTACTCTTCCGGTAAAGAACCGCCAACCGAATCTATCAAGCGTAACATTGCGGCCATCCCGCCGAAACGCTGTGACGTTCTGGCCACGATCGAGCGCCCGGAATTCGAATTCCCGGGAAACCGGCCCGGCACGCTCGAATCGTATGGAACGACGGCCGACGGGCGCAAGTTCTACGTCGTCACGGCCCAAGATCGTACGTTCGTCATCACCGTTGTCGTGCTCGAGGAGCTGCAATGATCGCGTTCAAACAAATTCGCGCCGACGCGAAGGCCGGCGCGTACGAGATCCGGTACCGCGACTTGCCCGCCGGTACGTTCGTTCACCACGACGAGCGGATCGGTCCGGGCGTGACGGCGGGCATATTAGCCGACGGCGAAGTGTTCGGCATCGAATTGCTCGGTCTGCAGCCGGATACCGTCACCGCGGCGCGCCGGTATGCCGCGGCCCGCGGTCTCGCCTTTCCCGACGACCTTCCGTCCCTGCTCGCCGCGTCGTGAGCGAAGGAAACGCATCGAGAGACGACGCGCCGGCGTGATCCGCCGGTGACGGCATTCGGCTTCGACTTCGACCACACGCTCGGGGTTGACAACGGCCTCGAACGCAACGCGCTTTTCATCTATGCGAGCGAGCTGGGCCATCCGCTGGACGCCAACGACCCGGTCTGGCGCAAGCAGCTCGAAGACGTCCTCGCGGTGTTCCGCGCAGGCGACATCAGCATGACCGACATGCTGATCCGCTTCGGCAAGCTCGTCGCCGCGCACGACGTATGCACGGAACGCTGGCGCGAGATCTGCTACGACCTCGTCCCGCAACTCGTGCGCCCGATCGAAGGCGCTCGGGAGCTGGTCACGGCGCTGCGCACGAACGACATCCCAACGGCGATTCTCACCAACGGCTGGACCCCGCTGCAGCAAAAAAAGATCGCCTATGCGCTCGGCGCCGACGCCCTCGCGATGCCGATCCTGGTGAGCGACGCGCTGCACGCCGTCAAACCGTCCCGCGAAGCATTCGACGCGCTCGTCGCCACGCTGAACGTCCCCCGCGAACAGGTGTGGTACGTGGGAGACAACCCGCGCGGCGACGTCGCCGGCGCGCTCGCCGCCGGCCTGCGCGCGGCGTGGTTCAACTGGGAAAACCAGACGTATCCACAGGACTTGCCGCCGCCCACCCTGACCATCGCCTCCTTGCGGGAGCTCGAGACGATGGCGGAGAACACGACTTTCCCATAACCTTATGGGGACGCTGACGATCACCGGCGGCACGCTGCGCAGCCGGCGTGTTCCGACACCGCCCGGACGTGCGGTTCGACCGACACCAGCTCGCGTGAAAGAAGCGTTGTTTTCGATCCTCGGATCGCGCGTCGACGACGCTCGCGTGCTCGACCTCTTCGCCGGCACCGGCGCACTCGGCTTCGAGTCGCTCTCGCGCGGCGCCGCGCACGTCACGTTCGTGGAAAAACACCGCCCCACCGCCGACGCGCTCCGCGCCTCTGCCCGCGCGCTCGGCATCGCGGAAAACGTCGAGGTGATCGCCGCCCCCGCCGAACGCGCGGTCAGCGCCGTGCCCGGCCGCTTCGACCTCGTGTTCGCCGACCCGCCGTACGCAAACGACTACCCGCAAGCCGCGTTTGCGACGCTGCGCGACCGCCGCGCGATCGACGACAAAACCACGGTCGTCTACGAGCACTCGTCGCGCGAGCCCGCGCCGGCCGATCCCGCGATGCGCGTGGAACGCACCGAACGCTACGGCGAGGTGGTGCTCGAGTTCATGCGCCCGCTGGAGCAAGCCGCATGAACGGCGCACCCGTGCAAGGCCACTCGGCAATCTATCCGGGCTCGTTCGACCCGATGACGCGCGGCCATCTCGATGTGATCCAGCGCGCAGCGGCGATCTTCGACAAGGTCGTCGTCGCGGTGGTCGTCAACCCGCAAAAGCGCGAGCCGCTCTTCACGCTCGACGAGCGCGAGATGATGATCCGCGAAGCGGTCGCCGAGCTGCCGAACGTCGAGGTCACGCACTTTCGCGGACTGCTCGCGAACTTCGTGCAGCGCGTCGGCGCGACGGTGATCGTCAAGGGCCTGCGCGTCGTCTCGGATTTCGAAGGCGAGATGTCCACCGCGCTGATGAACCGCTCGCTCTCGGGCGTCGACACCGTGTTCCTCCCGAGCGATCCGCGCTGGTCGTTCGTCAGCTCGACGCTGGTGAAGGAAGTCTACAACCTCGGCGCCGACGTCGCCAAATACGTTCCGCCCGCCGTGCTGCACGTCATGCAGTCCAAACGCCCCGCACCCCGCCCGGCAGAAGCCTAGGAGATAGCGCATGTCCGTCTATCGCGTGATCGACAAGCTCGAAGCGACCGTGAAGCAAGGCACCGTGCTGCCGTTCGGAGCGCGCATCGTGAGCGAAGAAAAGCTGCTCGAGCTCATCGAGAAGCTGCGCTCGTCACTGCCCGAAGAAGTCGGCCGCGCGCGCACGATCGCGAAGAACGGCGACCGCCTCGTGCGCGAAGCGCAAGAAAAAGCGCAAGCGATCGTCGCCGAAGCCTCGTCGCAATCGACGGCGCAGATCGACGACCACGAGATCCTCCGCCGCGCCCGCGCAACGGCGGAAATCGTGCTACGCGAAGCGGAACAAAAAGCGGCCCGCGTGCGCGAGGGCGCCGACGCATACGCAGCCCAAGTCCTAACGGACCTCGACGCTCGCCTGAGCGGCGCGCTCGGCTCGGTAAAAAAAGGCATCGAAGCCCTAACGGCGTCAAGAACGGCGACGATCGTGCAAGCCCCGTCCCTGGCCGACGCAGCCGCGAAATCAAAACGCGCCGCATTCGACGCACAGCACGACACGGAAACAGCGGCGCTGGAATCGGTGTAAGAGCGAGGCGGCGCTAAGCCCGAACGCCCTCCTCGGCATCCTGCTGGTCGAGATGCGACGCCATCTCTTCGAGCACGAACCGGTTCGCGGCATCGCGTCGCTCGGCCGGTACGTGCGCATCGAAGAACCGAACCAGATCTTCGTCGCTATCGCCGTTTCGAACGAGCTGATCGAAATCGCCGCGCGAAACGCCCGCCGCGTCCAAAAAGCCCATCGAAAGCGGGCAATACGCGACATAGTCGGCATCGGTCCCGGCATGCTCGGCCCGCACTTTGTCCGCAAGGCGCGCTAGCCACGCATACCCGCCAAGCATCTGCCGCCCCGGCCGCGGCGGAGCTTTGGTAAAATCAGGCGCCGAAACGTTCATGCAAAGGTTGTACCCGCTTGTGCCGCGGCGCCGCACGATTCGCGCGGGGCTTGGCCAATGAGGCACTCCTCCGGTATGCTAAGGCACATGGATACGACGATGGTCGGGGAGGCCGGCGCGCCGGAGACCCACCTGCTCGACCGGGCCCTCACCGTGCTGCGTGCGCGCTCCGACGAGCTTCGGGCACGGGGCTTCCTTCACGTCGCGATCTTCGGCTCGGTCGCCCGCCGAGAGGACGGGCCGGACAGCGACGTCGACCTAGTCGCCGAGGTCGGACCGGACGTCGACTCGATGGACGCGCTGAAGGCGGAGAGACTCCTCGCCGCGGACCTTGGGCGCGAGGTTCAGATCATCTCGCGCCGCGGCCTCGACAAGTCGCGGCACGCGGATATCTTCCGCGACATGATTTCGGCCTTCTGACGTGGCGAAGCGCGCGGCGAAGCAGCGCATCGCGGACATTTACACCAACATCGAGGCTGCGCGCCGATACGTCCAAGACTTGTCACGCGATCGGTTTGAGGCAGACGACGAGAAACAGCAAGCCGTGCTCCACCGGCTCCAGAATGCATCCGAGGCGGCGACGCGCCTGAAGGCTGACTGGCCCGAAGAATATGAGCGGCTGGAGCGCGACCATCCGCAGATCGAGTGGCAGATGTTCCGCGACCTGGGGAACCGCTATAGGCACGGCTACGATCAGATCAACGTCGATCTCGTCTGGAACGACCTTCACGGCTACACGCGCGAAATCCAACGGGTGCTGGCGAACGATCTCGCTATGCTGAACTTCCCGTTCGGTCATGACCGGAAGGACGACGAAGAGCGCCGACTGTAGCGGCGTCCGAATCGCGCGAAGAGCGCTCTGCGAACGTGGTTCCGTTCGGCCCGCTTGGGTGATGTGTCGTCGTGTCCACAGGAGTTTTATTGCGTGCTCTGCTTGCCGCCTGGACGCCGCAGCGCCCTGCCATGGTTCAGCGACATCCCGGGACATAGAGATGACAGTGATGTCCGTTATAGTAGGCCGGTCAGGCACGGTTGCCGGCGTGCGTCCGGCCCGAGTGTCCAGCCGGCGCTAGCTCGCCATGAAGCGGCCATCTCGCGGAGAGATCGCAATGAAATTAGTTGAATTGCTGCAGCTTCGGGCCGCGACCGCACTCGACGATTTGCCGGAGGCGCAAGTTCGCGAGCTTCAGACGGCGCTGGGCGAAGCCGGTTTCGATCCGCAGGGTGTCGACGGCACGATGGGCCCGGATACGAAGAGCGCTTGGGCCGAGTTCAAAGACGCGACCTCCGAGGACAACCCGGATGTAATCGGCCCGGGCTCGGTCGGTGAGCTCCAGAAAATGCTCGATACCGCCGGAGCGCTCATCCCGAGCGGACCGATATGGGTACCCCGTTTCCCGAACAGCACGTCCGTCGATGACTTGAGAGGCAGCTTCAAGGAGGGATGCGTCGCTTTCTTGTCCGCGCTTCGATCTGCCGGCGTCAACGTGACCGTGACGTCGACCTTGCGTCCCCCTCAGCGCGCGTTCCTCATGCATTTCGCGAAGGCCATAGCGGAAGGTGACATTTCGCCGTCGCAAGTCGAACACAGAGCAGACATACCGATCCAATGGGTGCATCCGACGAACGCCGCTTCGGTAGACGCTGCGCAAGCGATGGTTGCGGGGTACGGCATCATGGGACCGGTTGCGCTCGACAGCAATCACATCCGCGGCCAAGCCATCGATATGTTCATCTCGTGGTCCGGTACGCCGTCGGTACGCGACGCCGCGGGCAACCCGGTGTCTCTCGTCGGAGAGCCGGACGCCAATAACGCGGCGCTCGTGCGCACCGGAGCGACGTACGGTGTCATCCGCGGCCGGGGGATAACGGGCGATCCGGAACACTGGTCCTTCAACGGAAGGTAGATCGTCATTGGGAAACCGCGCGACGATCAGCACGGCGGTTTCGGCGACACGGCGACCGACGGCGGTCGAACGCAGGCTCGTTCCGCGCAGTCATGCTCACCGCAGAGCAGTTGGCAAAGCGGCACGCCGAGCGCGGCTGCGAGCGCCGGCAAGTCTCGCTTGTCGACGGGCTTGCCGGACTCCAGCCGCCGGATCGTGCCTGCATAGACGCCGGGAGCGTCTGCGAGCTCGTAGACGCTGAAGCCGCGCGCGATGCGAAGGCGGAAGACGCGCGCCGACAACGGTTCTACCGGCCGGATGACGCGGTGCCCGTTCCATCGTACGCGACGCTGCGAAGGCGGGTGCTTCGTGATCATCGCTTCGCCTTGATGCACCAGAACGCGGCTTCGAGCGCGTAGCTGATCGATGCGCGAAGACACACGCACGCGAACCGCACGTGCGACTCGCGCGACGGATCGGCGAGCGTATAACGAAACCCGCCGACGGCCTCATCGACGTCTGCATCGATGCCGTTATCGCGCAGGAAGTGCACGACGACCTCGGCATTGAAGTCGTCGGACTGCACGAGGCCGGCCCTGTTCTGGTGATGCTCGTCCGTCACATCGGCGATCGAGGCGTGGAGCTCGGTGGGCGCCGCCATCATGCGTTCACCGGGCAGCGATAATGAAACGGTCGGCGTTCGGCGACGAAAAAGCCGCACCGAGGGCTCGACGTCAATGCGACGAACTCGGAAATGGTCATTCGATGGTAACCTCATCGGGTGACGGGCTCGGCCGGTGCTGATTACACCGGTCGAGCCGCTTCGTGTTGATTAGCAAAATTCGCTGCAGAAATTATAGCACGAACATGCGTTCGAATCAATGCAAGATGAAATAATTTCGCCGCGTCACACGCTTCGGAATTCTGCCCATGACTCCGCGCAGAACGCTACTTCGTCATCGTTCGTGAGATACCGCGTCAGGCGTCGGCAAGCCCCTTCAGAAGCGGAGCGTCCTCTGTAGCGATCGCTCGCGCCAATATGAGCATATCCGTTCGGCAGATCGGATGGGTTTGGAAATACTCTGCAATCGCCTCGCCGATGATTTGGTTGACCGAGCGCCGCTCGATCGTTGCTCGAAGCTCGAGCTGCTCGGCCACGGCCTCGTCGAGCCGCAGCGCAAAGTGCTTCGTTGCCAATGATTATAACAGTATAGCGGCGCTGTCAAAGCCGTCCCTGACCGCAACACGGTGGCTATCGGCCAATCGGCCACATCACGACGGTGCCTCCGCTTCGTGCTGATGGTAGCTGTGCGGATCGAAATACCAGTCAGGCAACGTGGCCGGGAATGCTATCTCGGCGAATCCGAAGTTGACGTCCTTGCCGTCATCGTTGTAACCGCCGCCGACCACGCGGCGGATCAACGTCACCACCGGGACGCCCGCTGCTAGGCCGTACGTGATCGTCAGCGTCACGGGGTAAACCGGCCCGCGGTCGATGAACGGCTTGTCGACGGTCAGCACCGTGCGCAGCTCGTACGTCGCTTTGTCGGCGAACACTTCGCGCAGCCGGTTACGGTCCGGATCGCGAACCGGCGTGAGCCGCACGTGCACCTGTTCCCCTTCGACCGCGACGGAAGCCGCCCGATACTGGGCCGCATCCGCTGCAGCGACGCCGCCCGGTGCCGAAGCGAACAGATCGGCCGTCGGCGGCCCGGGATCGCGCGCCTCGTTGAACGTGGGCTGGTCGAACTGCAGCGGTCCGCGCCCCTCGCTCGGCAGAATGAGGCGCGTGAGCGCCGCGCCATCCGACGTGCGGCGGACTGCGTGTCGACATTTTGGGTCCGCCTGGTGCCCGCCGCTCTCCGCCTATGAGACTGAACGCCTAGCCCGCTAAGTCGCTACCGCTGCGGCGATCCCACCCAAGAATCGCCGCAATTCTGCGGCGATTCGTGCTATACTATTGCCGCAGTGACGCGGCGATACATCTGGGAAAAGCCGGGCTGGCCCGACCTGTCGGTCCGGCTCGAGGATCTGGCACAACCGCTTGCTACCGCCCACTTCGCGCGGGGCGAGATCGCCGGCGTGCTCCGCGCCCTCGGCGCCGCCGACCGAGAACGAATCGAACTGGACGCTCTCGCGGACACCGCTCTGGAGACCTCGGACATCGAAGGCGAACGGCTGAGCCCGGACAGCGTTCGCGCATCGCTCGCTCGACGGCTCGACCTTGCGCATCGTGTCCGGTCGCCTGCGGATCCGCGCGCGGACGGCGTCGTGGCGATGACGGTCGACGCGACGCTAAATGCCGCCGAACCACTCACGAAAGAGCGGCTGTTCCGCTGGCAAGC
The DNA here is from genome assembly GCA_034666325.1 of Vulcanimicrobiota bacterium. GTDB lineage: Bacteria > Vulcanimicrobiota > Vulcanimicrobiia > Vulcanimicrobiales > Vulcanimicrobiaceae > Vulcanimicrobium. Next base: position 2,877 of record JAXDMB010000405.1, on the reverse strand, counting down.
GGACCTCTTCCCCGACGCACCAAGGTCGCTGACCGTCGGCGCATGGCGCAAAGCGAACGATGATCCGATGCAAGTCGTCTCCGGCCCCGTGAGCGCACGCGTGGTCCACTTCGAAGCGCCGCCGGCATCGCGCGTAGCGCGCGAGATGAAGTCGTTCCTCACCTGGTTCGAGTCACCGCAGGAGCAGGGTGCGCCGCCGCTTCCGCGTCTCGTGCACGCAGCGCTCGCGCACCTGTGGTTTTTGACCATCCATCCGTTCGCCGACGGAAACGGACGGATCGCGCGCGCGATCGCGGACCTGGCGCTGGCGCGAGCCGAGCAGCAAGTCGCACCATACGTCTCGCTCTCGCGTCAAATCCGCAAGGAGCGCAACGCGTACTACGACGCGATCCGCAGCGCCCAGCGCGGCGGTCTCGACGTCACGGCGTGGACGCTGTGGTTCATCGACTGTTACCGGCGCGCAATGGCTGACACGATCAGTTCAGTCGACGGGCTGCTCCGCGCAGCTGCGTTTTGGCGCGATCACACAGGCACCGAAATCAACGCACGCCAGCGCAAGGTACTGGAGCGCTATCTCGCCGGCGACTTCCAGGGCTGGCTGAACTCGCGCAACTACAGCGCGATCGCTAAGACGTCGGCGGACACGGCGCAGCGCGACTTAGCGGACCTGGTTGGGAAGAAGATCGCCTTCGCGAACGACGGCAGGGCGCGCAAGACCAGCTACCGGCTAGACCCCGCATACGATCCCCGCCGAACGAAGCAGCACGAGCCGTGACGGTATTGGTTCGGGACGAGCGAGGCAAGGTCACCAAACGGCCAACTTTCTCCGCACCGCATGAGTCCGGCGTGAGTCCGATACGAAGCCGCGAATACGTGGTTCTCATGGTAAAGCGATCGACCGACGATTTTGCAAACGCTCCGGGAAGGGAGGACGGCTCTCCGGCGAATATCGAGCCAGGAGGAAATGCCATGCATGGTTCGACTCCTGGTCTCATGACCTTGGCGGACTTCGAGGTGCTCCTCGAACGGTCGGCTGAAAAGCTCGAACTTCTCGAAGGCGAAGTCCTCGCGTTCGCCGGTGGTTCGGTTGCTCATGGCATGCTGTGCACCCGTCTGGTTACGGTGGTCAACGCCGCGACGAAACCTCCGTGCCAAACGTTCACCTCCGACGTCGCGGTTCGTATTGCGAACCGCGCGAGTTACGTCTTTCCGGACGTCTCCCACACATGCGAGCAGCTGGACACCAATGCCACGGCGATCGTCGCACCGGACCTCGTGATCGAAGTGATCTCGCCGGAGAGCAAGACGCGCGACCGAAGCGAGAAGCTCGACACGTACCGCAGCATTCCGAGCGTGATGGAGTACGTTCTCGTCGATTCACGCCGGGTGTGGGTATGCGTGTTCCGCCGCATGCCGGGCGGGGTCTGGAACGATGCGGTGTACGGCATCGATGAAACCGTGGACGTTCATACGGTCGGTATCAGCATACCGGTTTCAGAGCTGTACGCGGGCACCGGGCGGCTCTTGGCAGCGGAACGACCATAACGACGTCCGTCGCTACCATCGCGTCTCGTTCCGGCTGACCGAACAGGTTGTGAACGGCGGTTCACAGCCGCCTCGCATGCCGTTCTCATCGGCCCGATATGGTCGCAAGCGTGATCGCTCGATTCTCAAAGCGCTTCTCGGTCGCGATCATCGGTGCGATCGCATGCTGCTTCGTTCTGGCCCTCGCCTGGGGCGGCTACGCGCTCGTCGCCTGGCTAGGCTACGGCACGCTCGGCGTCGACCGGCATCCGGACGCGTTGCTCGACCGGTTCATGCCGGGTTATGAGATCGCGGAACGGCACGAAACCCGCGTCGCCGCGCCGGCCGGCGTGACGTATGCCGCCGCGTGTGCGTTCGATCTGCAGCAATCGGGCGTGATTCAGGCAATCTTTCGCGGGCGCGACGTCCTCATGCACGCGCCGCATGACGACAAGCCGCTCCCGACGCAGTTGCTGGCGCAGACGCTTCAGCTCGGCTGGCGCGTGCTGGCGGAAGATCCGGGTCACGAGCTCGTGATGGGCGCCGTCACCCAGCCGTGGGAACACGACGTCACCTTTCACGGCCTGCCTCCGGATCGGTTTACGGCCTTCGACGAGTCCGGCTACGCGCAAATCGTCTGGACGATCTCCGCCGAGCCGATCGACCGCCGCTCGTCGGTGTTCCGCACGATCACCCGCGTGCGGACGACCGATCCCGAGGCGCGGCGGAAATTTCGCCGCTATTGGTCAGTCTATTCGCCGGGCATACTGCTGATCCGAAGCGAGGCGCTCCGCGTCGTAAAGCGCGAAGCCGAACGCCGGTACCGCGACGGCGGAGACATCGCTCCAGCCCCATGTCGCAACATCGAACGCGGCGGCGGGCATCAAGATAGGATTCAACGGCCGGCATGACAGCGACCACCTACCCCGCGATCTCCGAGCAAGAAGTCGAAGCGCTCGACGCATACTGGCGCGCGGCGAACTACCTCTCGGTCGGACAAATTTACTTGCTCGACAACCCGCTGCTGCGCGAGCCGCTTCGCATCGACCACCTCAAACCGCGGCTGCTCGGCCATTGGGGCACAACACCGGGCCTGAACTTCGTCTACGCGCATCTCAACCGGCTGATACGGCGTGAGAACCAGGACGTGCTGTTCGTCGCCGGTCCGGGCCACGGCGGACCGGGCTTGGTCGCGAACGCCTATCTCGAGGGCACGCTGACCGAGCTGTATCCCGAGATGGGCGAGGGCGTGGAATCGGTACGCCGGCTCATGAAGCGCTTTTCGTTTCCCGGCGGCGTCGGGAGCCACGCGACGCCCGAGACGCCGGGTTCGATTCACGAGGGCGGGGAGCT
>JAXDMB010000404.1:0-3168 GCA_034666325.1 Vulcanimicrobiota bacterium | reverse complement strand
GTCGGCTCCCGCGGCGCCCGCAGCGGCGACTGCATCGCCGCCACCGCCGGCGCCGGCGACGTCTGCGTCGCCCGCCGCGCCGAGCGCGGCCCCGGCCTCGGCAAGACCCGCCGCCGCCGCATCACCGAAGCCGTAGGCCGGCACCGGCCCGAGAGCCGGCCGAAGCGTCAGACGCAACGAGCGCCCGGGTTTCCCCGAGCGCTCGTTCTTCGTTCTGACGCGGTCGCCGTGGCTTACCAGCCGCCGCCGGAGTCGCCGCCGCCGCCGCCGCTGTCGCCGCCGCCCCAGCCTCCGCCGCCGGCGTCGCCGCCGCCGGAATCACCCCAGCCGGAGCCGCCGATGTTCGAGGTGTCGATCTGGCCGGCGTCGCTCTGCCAGCCGCTCGCGTCGGCCGACGTTCCGGGATCCACGCCGCCGGTGCCCGCCCACGAGCTGCCTTCGCCGCCGCCGAAGTTGTTGTTGCGGCCGCCGAACAGCTCGTTGCCGAGCCATGCGCCGCCGAGGCCGCCGAGCAGTCCGCTCCAGAAGCCGCCGCCGCCCATGCCCCCGCCGTAGCCGCCGCCATAGCCCATGCCGGGCCCGCCGTAGCCTGGGCCGCCGGGACCGTAGCCGGGGCCGCCGCCGTACATGCGCGGTCCGGACATCGCGCGGAAGATGCCGCGGATGATGAAGAAGATGACCGCGAGGATGATGATCCACCAAATCCAGCCCATGCTGAAGCCTCCAGACGACTGACTGTGCTGCACGGTTCGCGACGCGCCCGCGCCGACGGGCTGGCGCCCGCGGTTCAGCGACGACTCGTGGCCGCGATACGTGTTGAGGATGACGCCGACCGCATTGACCACGCCGCCGTCGAAGTCGCCGGCTCGGAACGAGCCGCGCATCGTCTGCGCGATCGTTTGGAACGAACCGCTCGGGAAGAACTGGCGCGACGCGCGGTCGCCGGCGATCCTGATCTGATGGTCGTTCTTCGAGATGAATATCTCGACGCCGTTGACCTGGTTCTGCGCGAAGCTGCGCTCGATCGCGGCGTCGGGCGCCGTACCGCCCAGCGAGTCGGTCGTCACGACGACGACTTCTTTGCCGGTCTGCGCGTTGAAGTCGCCGATCTGCTGGTTGAGCTGCGTCACGGTGGCCTGCGACAGCAGGTGCGCGTCGTCGATCACGTAGCTGCCGCGCGCGGCGAAGGCCGGCGCGAGCGTCGCCGCGACGGCGACGGTGATTGCTGCAAAGGCAGCAAACGCTGCCTGGGGTTTCATCGGATGGTGGTCCTCCAGGGCCTTGAGTACCCCGGCCCGGCCGGGAAGTTGCGGGCTACCGGGCGGCCGTGGTCGTGACGAGCGCCACCCCGACCGACGTCAGGACGAAGATCGCGAGCAGCACCCACACGAACGCCTTGAGCCACGTGTTGCCGAACCGCGGCCGTTCGCCCGAGTTCTTCCCGCGGCTTTTCACTGCGCTTCCGCGCGCGCTTCGGCGACGCGGCCCCAAAGCCGCTCGAGGTTGTAGAACTGGCGCTGCTCGGGCGTGAACACGTGGGCGACCACGTGGCCCAGATCGATCAGGATCCAGCCGCCGTCCGCGTGGCCTTCCAGCCTGGGCCGCAGGCCGGCCTCCTCGGCCTTGTCGACGATCGCGTCCGCGATGGAGCGCGTCTGAATCGTCGAGCGTCCCGTCACGACGACGAACGTGTCGGCGACGATCGTTCGTCCGGCCAGATCGAGGATCGAGATGTCCTCGGCCTTCTTGTCTTCGGCGGCTTCGCGCACGAGCGCGACCAGATCGAGTTCAGGCAGGGCGGCGTTCCTCCAGCGGAGCGGTGATACCGTAGCGTCGAGCGGCTGCGATCGTGTGCGGCGAGATCGCCAGCCCGCGCTCGCGCAAGTAGGCGATCGATGAGGCGAGCACGGCGCGCATCGCGCCGTCCAGGTCGCGGAACGCGAGCGCGGCCAACTCCGCGCGATCCGCGAAATCGCGCCCGGGCTCGAGCCCATCAGCCAAATAGACGACGGCGTCCAACGGGCTCATGACCGCGTCGGCCAGCGTGTGTTTGCGAATTGCCGACAGCACGCCCTCGTCGTGGACCCCGAAGCGCTCGCGCGCCAGCTCCGCGCCGAGGCGCGCGTGCAGCACGACCGGGTGCGCGCGCTCGAACGCGTCGATCGCCATGCCGCGCTCGGCGCACTCGCGCAGCAGCCGTTCCGCGGAGTACAAGCGCGCGAGGTCGTGCAGCATGCCGGCGAGCCGCGCGCGGTCGCGCCCCACGGCGTGCGCGCGCGCCAGCGCGTCCGCCATGCGCGCTACGCGCAGGACGTGCGCGTAGCGGTGCGGCTGCGCGAGCTGCTCGCGCACCGCGCGCGCGGTGCGCACGAACGCCGTGCCGTTCAGTGCCGCACCTCGCGCAACACGCTCGCGCCGATCGCGCGCCCGCCGAGCTTCGCCGGGGCGTACGCGTCGTTCGACAGCTTCACGACCAGCTGCTCGTCGAACGACGGATCGTCGCTCGGGATCACGACCGTCACCTTGCGCACGACGCCGCCGCGGTCGAGGTCGACGCGCAGCACCGTCGCGCGCGCGCCGCTGCCGTCGGGAACCGACGTTCGGCGCAGCACCGGCGCGGTGAACGGAAAGCGCGTCTGCGTCGGCGTTGGATCCGTGAGATAGCCGAGCCGCAGCAGCGTCGCGCGGTCGCCGACGACCACGTGCGTGAGCGTGGACGTCTTCGGTTCGAAGACGAGCACGATGCCGGAGTCTGCGGTGCGGCGGAACACGCGGAAGTTCGCGCCTTCGGTTTCGGCGTCGGCGGCCAGCTCGTCGCGCGCGCCGAGCGAGGTGGTGGCGCCGAACGTGAACGTGTGCGTCTTGCCGTCCACGTCCACCGCGTATTTCGTGCCGGCCGGAAACGCGAGATCCACCGCGTGAATGGTCGCGTCGTCGTCGACCACCGCCGAAACCGACGCGGTCGCGTCCCCGAAGACGACGTGCTGGCCGTCGTCACGCGTCGCGACCGACGCGGGCGCGCCGTACACGCGCACGAGCGCGGCAAGCGGCCGATGCAGCAGGTCCACCGCAGGCGGCGCGATCATCGCCGGTGCTCGATCTCGGCGTCGAGCGCGGCGCGCAGCACGCGAAGGCGTGCACCGTACAGCTCGCCTTTGAGGTTTCCGG
>JAXDMB010000403.1:0-4999 GCA_034666325.1 Vulcanimicrobiota bacterium | reverse complement strand
GCGGCGCGCCGGCTGCGACACGGCGCGCACCTCGCCGGAGAGCCCGAGCTCGCCGAACGCGACGCTGTCCGCGGCGAGCGGAACGTCGCGAAACGCCGACGCGATCGCGAGCGCGATCCCGAGGTCGGCGCCCGTCTCCGATACGCGCAGCCCGCCCGCGACCGAGCAGTACACGTCGTGGCCGCCGAGGTGCAAGCCCGCGCGCCGCTCGAGGATCGCGATGATCATCGCCATGCGCGCGGGGTCGACGTTCGCGGCGAGACGGCGCGGCGTGCCGTACGACGCTTCGCCGACGAGCGCCTGGATCTCCACGAGCACCGGCCGCTGTCCCACCAGCGTCGGCACGACGCACGTGCCGCTGGGCCGCGGTCCGCGCCCGTGCAAGAACAACGCCGACGGGTCGGCGATCTCGTGCAGCCCGCGGTCGTCCATCGCGAACACGCAGATCTCGTCGGTGCCGCCGAAGCGGTTCTTGTACGCGCGCACGATGCGGTACTCGCCCGACTGGTCGCCTTCGAAATACAGCACGGTGTCGACGAGATGCTCGAGCAGGCGGGGCCCGGCGATCGCGCCGTCCTTGGTGACGTGGCCGACGAGAAACGTCGCGCAGCCCGTGCGTTTGGCGAACTCCATGAGCACTTGCGTGCAGTCGCGCACCTGCGACACGCTGCCGGCGAACGACTCGACGTCGGGCAGCCACATCGTCTGGATGGAGTCGACGACCAGCACGTCGGGAACGTCGCGCTCGAGCGCGTCGAGCACCGCGCGCAGGTTCGTCTCCGGAAACACCAGCAGCGTCTCGACCGCGCCGACGCGCTGGGCGCGCAGCTTCGTCTGCGCCGCCGACTCTTCGCCGCACACGTATACGGAGCGCGCGCCGTGGCGCGCAAGCGTCGTCGCGAGCTGGAGCAGGAGCGTCGACTTCCCCGCGCCGGGCGGACCGCCGAGCAGCACGAGACTCCCCGGCACGATGCCGCCGCCCAGCAGCGCGTCGAACTCCGCCATCCCGGTGCGCCGCCGCGCGATGCGCGTGTCGTCGATCGCCGCAAGCGGCACCGGCCCGTTCGCGCGCAGCGGCGCAACGGCGCGCGACTGCGCGGATTTCGCCGCCGCCTTCACGACCGGCGCGTCCTCGAACGTGTTCCAGGCCTCGCAAGACGGGCAGCGCCCGAGCCAGCGCGCCGACTCGAACCCGCACCCCGTACAGTAGTAGACCGATTTCGCCTTGGCCACGGGACGCATCGTTGCGCACGGCGGTGACGGCAGCCTGGCACACCGGGTCTGGAACCGGCCGGGCGGCGGGCGGTGCGGGGCGAACACGGGGCCGCGATGAGCACGGACACATCCGCCCGCGCGAGCGAGGCCGGCGCCGGGATCAAGCCGATCGTTCGGCCGCTGGTGGCGATCCTCGCAGCCGGCTTGCTCGCACGGCTGCTGTTCATCGAGAGCACCGGTTTCCACAACGACGTCGCGGCGTTCCAGTCGTGGACGCTGACGCTGCGCGATAACCCGCCGTGGCTCTTCTACGCGAAGTCCGGTTTCGCCGATTATCCGCCGGGCTATTTCGTCGTGCTCTGGGTGCTCGCCAAGCTCTACGCGCTGTTCGGCGGCGCCGATGCCGCGCACGGCTATCCGGTGTTGCGCGCGCTCGTGAAGCTGCCCGCGATCGCGATGGATCTGGTCGACGCCGCCGTCGTGTACGCGATCGTCCGGCGCTACGCGTCGCAGAAGGTCGCGCTGCTGGGCGCCGCGCTGCTCGCGCTCAATCCCGCCGCGATCTTCGTATCGTCGTACTGGGGGCAAGTTGACTCGGTGTCGTGGGGCTTCGTCCTCATCGCGCTGCTGCTGGTGCTGCGCGCCGGCGACGACCCGGAAAAGATTGTGCCGCGGCTCGCATGGGCGTGGCTCGCGTTGGCGTTCTCCGTGCTGATCAAGCCGCAGGGCGCGCCGCTCGCGCTGCTGTTCCTCGCGTACCCGTTCGCCACCGGTGACGCCGCGGTGCGCGCGCGCCGCCTCACCGGAACGATCGCCGGGCTCGTCGCGGCGTTCGCGCTCGCCGGCGCCGTGTCGCTGCTGTTTCATCCGGCGGCCGACGCGTTCGGGTGGCTCTACGGGCGTTACGCGTTCGGCAGCGGCGTCTATCCGTACAACACGGTGAACGCGTTCAACTTGTACGCGGTGCGCCAGCCGTTCTGGACGCCCGACGACCAGACGCTGACGGTGTTCGGATTCGGCGCGGGCTCGCTCGCGGTGTGGGGCGTCGTGCTCGTGATCGCGGCGACGCTGCTCGTCGTCGGGCGCTATCTCCAGCGCCGCGACGACCGCGTGCTGATCGAGGGCGCGATGCTCTGCGCGCTCGCGTTCTTCGTGCTCGCGACGCGCATGCACGAGCGCTACGTGTACGGCGCGTTTCTGCTCGCGATGCCGCTCGTCGCGTTCGGCCGCGCGGGCGTGTGGCCGGCGGTCGTGCTCACCGTGACGATGTATCTGAACCTCGCGTACTCGCTCGCGTACCAGACGGTGATGGAGTCGAAGGGCCTCGCCGGTCTCGACGTGCGCGACCTGTGGCCGCTGGTGTCGCATCCCGCGGCGCTCGCGAACGTCGCGCTGTTCTTCTGGTACGGCTACCGCTATCTGGGCGGCGTCGCCGAAACCGCCACGTCGTCGGCCGCGGTGCCCACCGCGTGGAGCGACGCGTGGAGCGCCGCGGCGTCGAAAGCGCGCACGTGGTTCGACCCGCGCGAAGGAACCGTCGCGCTGACGCGGCTCGACTGGGGCCTCGTCGCGGCGTTCGTCGCGGCGGCGTTCGCGGTCGCGCTCGTGAACTTCGCGTGGCCGGCGGAGAAGTATTTCGACGAGCTCTACTTCGCGCTCAGCGGCGCGCAGTATCTCAGAGGCGCGCCGCAGTTCGAGTGGACGCACCCGCCGTTCGTCAAGGAAGTGATCGCGGCGTCGATCTGGCTCTTCGGCGGCACGCGCGGCGGGAACACGCCGGAAGGCTGGCGCTTTCTCAACATCCTGATCGGCGCCGTGGAAGTGGGCGTGGTCTACGCGTTCGCGAAGCGGCTGACCGCCTCGACCGTGTACGCGTCGCTCGCGGCGCTCTGCATCGCCTGCGACGGTTTCCACTTCGTCGAGTCACGCATCGCAACGGGCGAGATCACGATCGCGACGCTCATCGTGATCACGCTCTACGCGTTCTACCGCTATTGGATCGCCGCGCACATTCGGGTCGAGCCGCGCGTCGCGCGCCCGTTCGGCGCGCCGTTCTGGGCTGCGCTCGCCGCGGGCATTCCCGTCGCGACGGCGTTCGCGTGGCTCGCGAACCTGCAGCCGCCTCACCACACGACGGAGATCGCGAACGGGATCGGCCCGACGGCCGGCCCGTCGACGGCCTCGTACGCGGTCGCGTTCGCATACGCGTACCTCGGCGCGTATCTGTTCACGCGGCTCGTCGTGCAGCGCCGGTTCGGCAAGCGCGCCGGCACGCGCGCGTCGTACGCCGACGGAACGGTCGTCGACAGCGGGCCGAACGGCGCGGTGACGGTCCATCCGCCGCAGGACACGGCGTCCGCGCGCGAGCCGCGCGTCGCGTACGCGCGCGACGGCACGATGACGTACGCGACGCCCGACGCGACCGCGGCGTTCGCGCCGAGCGGCGTGATGGCCGTCGACGGCGAGCCGCTGGTGCGCGCGTCGAGCGCGCGCACGTGGCTGGCGGTCACCGTGGTCGCGAGCGGTTTGCTCATCGCGTCGAAGTGGAACGGCGCGTACGACTTCGCCACGCTGTGGATCATCGTCGGGTTGGTGTGGGCGCAGCGCTTCACCGGCCGCCGCGCGCTGTACGGCAACCCCAACGGCTTCCCGGTGGACGTCGTGGCCGGCCTGATGCTGTTCGTCGGCGCGACGATCTACGCGGCGACCTATATTCCGACGTTCCTGCTCGGCAACGGCCACACGCTGGCCGACGTCGTCGCGCTGCAGCAGCAAATGTTCTGGTACCACAGCCACGGCGTGGAACACGCGACGCACAACTACTCGTCGGTGTGGTGGCAGTGGCCCGTGATGGAGATCCCGATCGTCTACTGGTACAAGGACTTTCGCACGGGGTTGGCCACGAGCGACCCGGCCGCGTGCTGTCTCGGCGAGATCATCGCGATCCCCAACCCGCTCGTGTTCCTGCTCGGCCTCGTGTCGGTGCCGTTCACCGCCTATCTCGCGTGGCGCGAGCGCCACAAAGGCTACGCACTCCTCGCGATTGCGTACTTCGTGCAGTGGCTCCCGTGGGCGCGTTCGCCGCGGTTGCTGTTCGAGTATCATTTCTTTCCGAATCTGGCGCTGATCGTGCTCTGCGACGTGATCCTCATCCAGCGGCTGATCGCGCGCGTGGTCCCCGAGCGGCGCCGCTGGTGGCTCGGCGGTTACGCGGCCGCGGTCGTGGCGATGTTCGCGTACTTCTATCCCGTGCTCGCCGGCGTGCCGCTCAGCTACGACCAGTGGCACAACCGCATGTGGCCCGACATGCTGGGCGTCCCGGGCGTGAGCTGGATCTTGCCGCATCCCGGCCGCTGATCGCCGCCGGACCCAGGGAGCGCGGAGCCGCGATCATAACCTCGCTCTCCGGCATGCCGAACGACCACGTCGCGATCGACGGACCCGTGAGCAGCGGGAAGACGACGAACGCGCAGCTCCTCGCCGCGCAGACGGGACATCTCTACCTCGACACCGGAGCGATGTACCGCGCGGTCGCGTATCTGGCGCTGACGAACGGCGTCGATCTCGACAATGAGAGCGGCCTGGTGGCCATGCTGAACCATCACACGATCGCCATTGAAACCGATGCGACAACGACTGCGGGTTACCGCGTGATGATCGACGGACACGACACGGGCGAACGTCTCTTCGATCCGGACGTCGCGTCGGCCGTGTCGACCGTCGCCGCGCTGCCGGCGATTCGCGCTGACCTCGTTCACCGCCAGCGCGCGATCGCGGCGAGCGG
>JAXDMB010000402.1:0-21615 GCA_034666325.1 Vulcanimicrobiota bacterium | reverse complement strand
ACGCTGTCGCCGGGCTTCTTGAGCCACTGCGCGACGGTGCCTTCGGTGACCGTCTCGCCCAGCTGCGGCATCGTAATCGTGGTGGGCATCAGAACTTCGCCAACTCTCGCATCGCTTCGGCCATCTCGTCGGTCGAAGTCATGAACTCTTCCTCGAGCGGCAGCGCGTAGCCCATCGCCGGAACGTCGGGACCGGCCAGCCGGCGGATCGGCGCGTCGAGGTCGAACAGCGCTTCTTCGGCGACCATCGCGCTGATCTCCGCGCCGATGCCGCCGAACTTGTTGTCCTCGTGAATGATCAGCAGCTTGCGCGTCTTGCGCACCGACTCCAGGATCGTCGTCTTGTCCATCGGCCGGATCGAGCGCAGATCGACGACCTCCACCGACACCTCTTCGCTCTCCAGGCGGTTCGCGGCGTCCAGCGCCTGGTGCAGGTTGTAGCCGTACGATACGACGGTCACGTCGGTGCCGGCTTTCTTCACGTCCGCTTTGCCGATCGGAATCGTGTAGTAGCCGCCGGGTACCTCGCCCTTCACGCTGCGGTACGTCTTCTTGTGCTCGAGGAACAGCACCGGGTCGGGGCACTCGATCGCGGCGTTGAGCAAGCCCTTGATGTCGGCCGGCGTGGACGGTGCGAGGATCGTCAATCCGGGGACGTGGTAGAACAGCGCCTCGATCGACACCGAGTGCGACAGCGCGCCGCGCACGCCGCCGCCGTACGGCGTGCGGATCACGAGCGGGCACGTGTAGTCGCCGTTGCTGCGATAGCGCGTCTTCGCCGCCTCGCCCACGATCTGGTTGAACGCCGGATAGATGAAGTCGGCGAACTGGATCTCCGCGATCGGGCGCAGGCCTTCCATCGCCATCCCGATCGCGACGCCGACGATCGACGCTTCGGCGAGCGGCGTGTCGATGATCCGCTCCGGTCCGAACTCCTCGAGGAAGCCCTTGGTGATGAGAAAGACGTTGCCGCGCGCGCCGACGTCCTCGCCCATCACGAGGACGCGGTCGTCGCGCACGAGCGCGTCGTGCAGCGTGGTGCGCACGGCTTCGACGTTGGTCATCACGGTCGTGCCGGTCTGCTGCTGCGCGGTCGCGGTCATGACGTCTAGAACTCCTGCCACGGGCGATGATCGCCCGCCACGACGTTGGTGTAGAGCGTTTCCGCGGCCGGGTACGGCTGCGCTTCGGCGGCGTCTGTCGCCTCGTTCGTCTCGCGCAGCACGTCTTGCTTCAGCTGTTTCGCGCGCGCTTCGTCGATCACGCCCGCCTCGATCAGCACTTGCTCGAAGCGCGGAACGGGATCGAGCTTGCGGCGCTCCTCGATCACCTCGCGCGAGCGGTACGTGCGGTCGTCGTCATCGGTGGAATGCGACAAGAAGCGATAGCACTTCGCCTCGACGATCGTCGGCCCGCCGCCGGTGCGCGCGCGTTCGAGCGCCTCGCTCATCGTCTTGTACGTCGCGACGGGGCTGAAGCCGTCGGTGACGACGCCCGGCAAGCCGTAGCCCGGCGCTTTGTCGGCGACGTTGGCGACCTTCATCTGCATGTCTTGCGGGGTCGAGATCGCCCACTCGTTGTTCTGCACCAGAAACACGATGGGCAGCCCGTGGACCGCGGCGTAGTTGACCGACTCGTGCCACTCGCCTTGCGAGGTGGCGCCTTCGCCGTTCGAGCATATCACGGCGCGCCCGCTCTCGCCGCGGTACTTGAACGCCGCCGCGACGCCGACCGCGTGCGTGCAGTGCGCGGCGATGATCGACGAGATCGACAGCACGCCCAGATCGTGATTGGTGTAGTGGTTGGGAAACTGGCGGCCCATCGAGCGGTCCGTCACGCGCGCGAACAGCGAGGAGAGGATCTCGAACGGCGACATTCCGACGCCCAGCGCGAGCCCGAGGTCCCGGTAGTAGGGCACCAGCACGTCGGAGCCGCGCTTGAACGCCATCGCGGCTCCGGCCTGAACCGCTTCATGCCCTTCGGAGCCAAGCGCGAACGGGATCTTTCCTTGGCGGTTGAGCTGGAAGCCGCGATTGTCGAGCTGCCGCTGCAGCAGCATGTTGCGCAGCATGGCGACGAGCTGCTCGTCGCTCAACCCCGCGCGGTCGAGCTCGCGCCCGCGCGTGGCCGTGGTTTTCGCCATCGAGTCGATCCCCTGGACTCTTAAGAGAAGTGAGAACCGCGAATACTCGCGCGCCGGAGGCCGCGACTCCTGCGAACGCTTCCGGCGGCGGCACGGACCGCGCCGGTGTGTCCTCCGCCAAATGTAAAGTTCACGCTACGATTCGAGCAAGGAAACTCGCGGCGCGTCTCCCAAAGCACCACGGACCGGGCGGCCGTCAGGTCGACTCATGGATGAGGCTTTCGCCGGTACGAGCCGGGTGATCGTGTTGCCTTTCCCCAGCTCTCAGCATTTCCGGTAGAGGAGATATGCGTATGGGCGTTTTGCCCTTGAACCGTCCTCCGAGATCGCTCGGAACTCGCCTCCTCGGCATGGCGATGCTCGCCGCGCTGGTTGCCGGCTGCTCCGGCGGCGGCGGCACGGCGACGCCGGGCACGGCCGCCGTTCCCCAAGCGCCGTCGAAGGGTACGGCGAGCGTGACCTTCACCATGAAGTGGAACACAGGCACGGGCACGCAGTCCGGCATCCGCGCGCCGAAGTACGTTCCCGCGACGGCCCGCAGCGTCTCGGTCGCCGTCAACAACGGCAATCCGCAGTACCTCAACGCGCCGGCCAGCACGATCGTGATCGACGCGCCGATCGGAACCGACACGTTCGCGTTCGCAACGTACGACGAGCAGAAAGGTCAGGGCAACGTCCTGAGCCGCGCATCGGTGACGAAGAACATCGTGAGCGGCTCGGCCAACACTGTCACCGCCGTCCTGAACGGCGTCGTCGTCTCGGTCACCGTAGCGCTCAGCAACCCGGCGCCGAACGCCGGCGTCCCGGCGACCGTCAACGTGAACGTCTCCGCGAAAGACGCCGACGGCAACACCATCGTCGGTCCCGGCGACTACAGCACGCCGATCCGTCTTTCGATCAGCGACGACACGAACAGCGGCACGCTCTCGCTGTCGACGACCACGCTGCCGAACTCGTCCACGACGGCGACGCTGACGTACAACGGCGGGTCGCTCAACAGCGGGCTGCCCGACGGTCCGGTTGCGTTCGTCGTCGCGCGAGCGACCGGCGTTGCCACACAGGCCGCCGCGTTCACGCCGACGCCGACGTTCTACCAGTTCTCGATCCCGGTCGCGGCCAACCGGCCGCAATGGATCGCGGCGGGCAGCGACGGCAACATGTGGTTCACCGAGTTCCCGGGCAACACGGTTGCGAAGATCACGCCCGCCGGCGTCGTTACCGAGTGCCCGGCCATACCGACCGCGGCGTCGAATCCGCAGGGCATCATCGGCGCCTCCGACGGCAACCTGTGGTTCACGGAGTTCGCCGGCAGCAAGATCACCCGCGTGACGACGAGCTGCGCGTACACCGAGTTCAGCACGCTCTTCGCGGGCGACGGGCCGCAGCTGCTCACCGACCGCGGTGACGGCAACATTTGGTTCACCGGTTTCACCGGCAACCACGTCGGGTTCCAGGGCATCACGTCCGGCGTGTCCGGCGAGACCACGGTCCCCACGCCGAACTCTCATCCGTACGGCATCGCTCCCGCACCCGATTTGAACCTGTACTTCACCGAGAACGCGGTCGATCAGCTCGGCCGGATTCCGATGCTGTTCGGCGCGATCACCGAGGTGCCGATCGCGACCGGCAGCGCCCCGACGCAGATCGTTCGCGGCCCCGCCACGGAGACGAGCTGCGGCGGCGGCCCGTGCATGTGGTTCACCGAGTTCGGAACCAGCCGCGTTGCGCGGCTGAACCCGGCCGGCTGGCCCGCGCCGACGATCGATGAGTTCCCGACCAGGACGGCGTCGTCGAACCCGATCGGCATCACCGCCGGCAAGGACGGCGCGCTCTGGGTCACCGAGTCCGGCCTCGACAAGATCGGCCGCGTTTCCGTCAACGGCACCGTTTCCGAGTACACGTCGCCGGTAACGGGCCTCGGGCTCAAGGGGATCGCTATCGCACCCGACGGTTCGATCTGGTTCGCCGAATCGGGCACCGGGCTCAACCCCGGGCGCGTCGGAAAGCTGGTGTACTGAGATGCGCGCCAAGAGAGAAGGATCGCACATGACGCTCCGCAACGCGCTCGCTGCGATCGCGATCGCGTCAGCCGCGGTCTTCACCGGCTGCGAAGGCGGCGGTACGAACCCGCCGTCGTTCAGCAGCGGCACCGTGGTACCGACGCCGACGCCGACTCCCACTGCGGTCGGTGCGACGCCGACCCCGACTCCCACAGCGACGCCGACACCCACGCCGACGCCAACTCCTACGCCGACGCCGACGCCGACACCCACGCCGACACCGACGCCCACACCGACGCCGAGCCCGACACCGACACCGGTTCCGGCGCCCATCGGCGGAAGCGCCGTGTCGCTGTCGCTCACGTCCGCCGGGTCGAGCGCACAGTTCACGGTTACCGAGAACAACTACACCGGTCCGCTGAACGCGGCGAACGGCTCCCCGTCGTGCGCGGGCATCGCGACGTTCTCACCGGCGTCCGGAAGCGGTCCGAGCGCGACGTTCACCGTCACGGCGGTTGCGGCGGGGTCGTGCACGATCGTCGTCTCCGACAATCACGGCGGCTCCGTCGGCGTGAACGTCACCGTTACGACGACGAGCGGAACCATCAGCAGCAAACGCCGCCAATAGCGGAGCACCGCTGATCGATGAGGCCCGTCGCGACTCCGGTCGCGGCGGGCCTTTTCTTCGGCGCGACGGTCCGCGACAAGAAACGGTCAAGGAAACGTTTCGGTCTTCTCGTACTCAAAGCGCCGACCGGGCGGCCGTGGGGTCGTCTCACGGACGAAACCGCTCGCCGTGCGAGCCGGGTGACGCGCATGTTTGTCAGCTTCTCGTGCTCTTTGGTAGAGGAGACTTCGTCTATGGGCGCCTCGCCCTTGAATCGTGCTCTAAGATCCTTTGTGTCTCGCGTGCTCGGCGCGGCAATGCTCGCCGTGATGGCGGCAGGCTGCTCGGGCGGCGGCAGCACCGCGACGCCGGCGACCGCCGTCGTACCGCAAGCGCCCATCAGGGGCACTACGAGCGTGACGTTCACCATGAAGTGGAACAGCGCCACGCAGTCCGCGCAGCGCAGCCCGAAGTACGTCCCGGCGACCGCGCGCAGTGTGTCCGTCACCGTGAACGGCGGCACGCCGCAGTACCTAAACGCCCCGGCGAGCACGATCGTGATCGACGCCCCGATCGGCACCGACACGTTCAACTTCGCGACCTACGACGAGCAGAACGGTCAGGGCAACGTCCTCAGCCGCGCATCCGTCACGAAGACGATCGTATCCGGCAGCGCCAACACCGTCAGCGCGACGCTGAACGGCGTCGTCGTCTCGGTCACGATCTCGCTCAGCAACCCGTCGCCCAACGCGGGCGTACCGGCGACGGTGAACGTCAACGTTGCCGCGCGCGACGCCGACGGCAACACGATTGTCGGACCGGGCGACTACAGCGTTCCGATCCACCTCGCCGTCAACGACTCGACGGCCAGCGGCGCGCTGTCGCTCTCGACGAACAGCCTTCCGAACTCGAGCACGACCGCGACGCTGACGTACAACGGGGGCACGTTGAACAGCGGTCTGCCCGGTGGTCCCACCGCGACGATTGTCGCGAGCGGCACGGGAATCTCGACGGTCTCCGCGGCGTTCACGCCGACGCCGACCTTCTACCAGTTCTCGATCCCGGTGTCGGCGAACCGCCCGCAGTGGATCGCGCAGGGCTCCGACGGCAACATGTGGTTCACCGAGAACCCCGGCGGCAAGGTCGCGCGGATCACGCCGGCCGGCGTGGTCACCGAGTTCACCGTTCCGACCGCGAACGCGCAGCCGCAGATGATCATCGGCGCGAGCGACGGGAACCTGTGGTTCACCGAGTTCTCGACGACGCCGCCGCCCGGCACGAGTAAGATCGCCAAGGTCACGACGGCCGGCACCTTCACCGAGTTCAACACGCTTTTCGCGCCGCCGCCGCCCGACAACCCGTTGGGCTTGGTGGACCGCGGCGACGGCAATATCTGGTACGTCGCCAACGGCAGCAGCCGCGTCGGCTTCCAGGGGATCACCACGGGCGTCTCGGGCGAGACCAGCATCCCGACCGCGAACTCCGGACCGTTCGGGATCGCGACCGCGCCCGACAACAACCTGTACTACACGGAATCGGCCGTCGACAAGATCGGCCGCATCGCCAACCTGTTCACCGCGCAGAGCGAGATCAGCCTGACGACCGGGACCGTCCCCGAGCAGATCGTGCGCGGACCAGACGGCAACCTGTGGTTCACCGAGAACGGCACGGGCAAGATCGGGCGCCTGTCGCCGAACTCGTTCTCCGTCACCGGCGAGTTCCCGACGCTCACGGCGAACAGCCAGCCGGTCGGGATCACCGTCGGTCAGGACGGCGCGTTGTGGTTCACCGAGAGCGGTCTGGACAAGATCGGCCGCATCACGACCGGCGGCACGGTCACCGAATTCAGCTCGCCCGTCACCGGCTTGGGTCTGAGGGGGGTCGCAGTCGCGCCCGACGGTTCGCTATGGTTCTGCGAATCGGGTACCGGCCTCAACCCCGGCCGCGTCGGAAAGCTGGTGTACTGATGCGCTCCAGCAGCAAAGGAACGCGCATGTCCGTCCGAAACGCGGCCGCCGCTCTGGCGATCGCCGCCGCAGCCACGTTTGCCGGGTGCGAAGGTGGCAGCTCGTCGGCGCCGGCGTTCAACTCGGGAGTGAGCGTTCCGACGCCCACGCCGACGCCGACTGCCGTCGGTGCGACGCCAACGCCCACACCCACCGCGAGTCCGACACCAACGCCCACACCGACACCGACACCGACCCCGACGCCAACGCCGACACCGACTCCGACGCCCACACCCACGCCGAGTCCGACACCGACGCCGGTTCCGGCGCCGATCGGCGGAAGCGCCGTGTCGCTCTCGCTCACGTCGGCAGGCTCGAGCGCGCAGTTCACCGTCACCGAGAACAGCTACACCGGCCCGCTGAGCGCAGCGAACGGCTCCCCGTCGTGCGCGGGCATCGCGACGTTCTCGCCCGCGTCCGGAAGCGGTCCGAGCGCGACGTTCACCGTCACGGCGGTCGCCGCCGGTACGTGCACGATCGTCGTGTCCGACAATCACGGCGGCTCGGTCGGCGTGAACGTCACGGTCACCACCACGAGCGGAACGATCAACAGCAAACGCCGCCAATAGCGGAGAACCGCTGATCGAAAAGCCCGTCGCGACTCCGGTCGCGGCGGGTTTTTCCGTGCGGCAATTGCACGCCGCGGAACCCAAGCGGCCGTTTGTACGCGCACGGCAGTGGGAACGCTATGAGCAATCATCCCATCGCAATGGACTCCGGAGGCACATCGACTCGATGGCAGCAGCAAAAAAAGGCGGCCGCAAAAAGGCCGCCGCATCGCCGCGCAAGGCGTCGGCATCCAAGGGCGGCGCGAAGAAATCGCCGGCGAAGAAGAGCGCATCACGCAAGACCACGGCGCGCAAGAAGAGCCCCGTCGCGCGCGTCACGAGCGGCGCGAAGAAAACCGCGAAGAAGGCCGCAGGCGCGACGCGCAAAGCGGCCGGCGCAACACGCAAAGCGGCGACCGGCACGGCCAAGAAAGTCGTGACGACCGCGAAGAAGGCGACGCGCGGCGCGCGCAAGGTGGGCACGACGCTCGAAAAGGCCGGCGGTCTGCTGCAGGCGGGCGCGGCCGTCGTCGATGCGATCACCGAAAAGGTGACGGGAGCCGCCAAGAAGGGCACGGGCGCGGTTCGCAAGCCCCGCGCACGAAAGGCAACCGCGGGCGGCTGACCGCCGCCCGGCCGGCGTAGCGCCGGCGAAAAACGGCGCTACGCCGTGACGATCTTGGCCGCGTTCTCCAAGCCGAGCTTCTGGATCGACTCCTCACGCATCTTGTACTTTTGGACCTTGCCGCTCACCGTCATCGGCCAGCCGTCCACGAACATCACGTAACGCGGGATCTTGTAGTGCGCGATCTTGCCGCGGCAGTACTCGCGCACGTCGTCTTCGCCGAGCGCCGCGCCGTCATGGACGATCACCCACGCGCACAGCTCCTCGCCGTAGCGCTCGTCGGGGACGCCGATCACCTGGACGTCCTTGATCGCCGGGTGCGTGTACAAGAACTCCTCGATCTCACGCGGGTACACGTTCTCGCCGCCGCGGATCACCATGTCCTTGATGCGGCCGCTGATGTTCACGTAGCCGTCGTCGTCCATGACGGCGATGTCGCCGGTGTGCATGTAGCGCGCGGCATCGATAGCAAGCGCCGTCGCCTCGGCGTTCTCCCAGTAGCCGAGCATCACGCTGTAGCCGCGCGTGCACAGCTCGCCCGGGGTGTTGCGCGGAAGAATGCGGCCGTCGCCGTCGACGATCTTCACCTCGATGTGCGGGTGCACGCGGCCCACGGTGCCGGTGCGTTTCTCGAGCGGGTCGTCGGTCATCGTCTGCGTCGACACGGGCGACGTCTCGGTCATGCCGTAGCAGATCGTGACTTCGGGCATGTGCATCTCGCTCTGCACGCGCTTCATCACCTCGACCGGGCACGGCGAGCCCGCCATGATCCCGGTGCGCAGCGTCGAGAGGTCGTAGTCCGTGAAATTCGGCAGCGCGAGCTCGGCGATGAACATGGTCGGCACGCCGTACAACGACGTGCACTTTTCTTTGACGACCGCTTCGAGCGTCAGCGCCGGGTCGAACGTCCAGTTCGGAATGACGATCGCGGCGCCGTGCGTCGTGATCGCGAGGTTGCCGAGCACCATTCCGAAGCAGTGGTAGAACGGCACCGGCACGCACACGCGGTCGGCGTTGGTGTAGCGGCAGCCCTCGCCGATGAAGAAGCCGTTGTTGAGGATGTTGTGGTGCGAGAGCGTCGCGCCTTTGGGAAAGCCCGTCGTGCCGGACGTGTACTGAATGTTGATCGGCTCGTCGAACTGGCAGCGCGCCTTGCGCTCGGCGAGCGCGGTCTCGTCCACTTCCCCGGCGCACGCGACGTAATCGTCCCAGCCCGTTTCGCCGTCGTCCGGCTCGCTCTCCCCGATGATCACGACCTCGCGCAGCGCTGGCAGCGAACCGCGCACTTCGCGCACCATGGCGAGATACTCGCTGGTCTTGTAGCGGTCGAGCACGATGAGCGTGCTCACGCCGCTCTGCCGCAGCGCGTACTCGAGCTCCGAGAGCCGGTACGCGGGGTTGACGTTGACGAGAACCGCGCCGATCTTCGCCGAGGCATACTGCACGAGCACCCACTCGAGCGAGTTGGGCGACCAGATCCCGACGCGTTCACCGTGCTCGACGCCCGCGGCGAGAAACGCCTTCGCGAGCCGGTCGGTCTCGGCGGCGAACTGCGCGTACGTCAGCCGGCGGTCCTGGTGCACCGACACGACGGCGTCGCCATCGGGGAAACGCCGCGCGACCCCGTCGAGGTTGTCGCCGATCGTCTCCCCGAGGAGCGGTACGGGGCTCGCCCCGTGAGCATAGGACGGAAGCGCCATGCTGAGTGTCACGGCGCCGCGCGCTCATGCTCCTCCTGCCCTAGCCGCGGCCGGCTTGGGTGGTATAGTCGGAGCACGATGGCTCTGCACATTGAGAACGCGGAGGCGGACCGCCTCGCGCACGAGCTTTCCGCCGCGACGGGCGATTCGGTGGACGAGGCCGTCGTCGCCGCTTTGCGCGGCGAGTTGGAGCGGGTGCGGCCGGCGCCGTCCGCGCCGCGCCTGTCGCGTGAGGAGATGTTGCGTCGCGTGGACGACATCGTCGCTCGCATCTCGGCCCTACCTGATGTGGGCACGGGTGACCCCAACGACTGCATGTACGACGACCACGGAGCTCCGAATTGATGGTCGTCGATAGCTCAGCGCTTCTGGCGATCATGTTCGACGAGCCGGAGAGACGTCGTTTCGTCGAAGCGCTCGCCGACGATATGGTCCGCCTCATTGCGGCTCCGACGGTGCTCGAATCGGCGATCGTCCTCTCCGGCCGCAAAGGGACGAATCCCGGTTTCGACATCGACACGATCCTGGACGTCTTGGCCCTCCGAGTCGTCGAGCTGCCGGTTAGCCCGTATGCGGGGGCGCATCCGGTTCGTGTGGGGTTCGCCACATTGCCCACACCAGCACCAGCGCTATTGCCGTGCCGATCAGCGGTGCCGTGGCGTAGACCCACCATGCGGAGAAGCCGCCCGCGACGAGAGCCGGTCCCAGCGTGCGCGCCGGGTTCATCGAGCCGCTCGAGATGCGGCCGCCGATCCAGCGCGCGAGAACCGTCGCCGCGCCGTTCGAGATCGCCGCTTCCGGGCCGATGAAGCGCGCGACGTTCGCGGTGGAGAGCGCGACGAGCATCACGGTGGTGGTGAGGACGATCTCGAGCCAGAACGCGGGCCACACGCCGAGCACCATCTGCGGCAGCAGCGCGTCGGGCGAGGGGTGCAGCGTCCACATCACGAGCGCGCCGGCGCCTATCGCGCCGAGGAACTGCACGGCGATGTACGCGGGCACACGCGCCCAGTCGAAGTCGCCGCGCAACGCGAACGCGAGCGTCGTGCACGGGTTGAAGTGCGCGCCGGACACGTAGCGCAGCGAGTAGATCATCGTCATGGTCGCGATGCCGGTGCAGCCGGTTTCGACCGCGTAGCCCAGGTGCAGGCCCAGCCCGCGCGCGACCGCGGCCGGGGCCACCGTGGCGAGCGTCACGACGATCGTCCCCGCGAGCTCGGCGACGATCGCGCCGAGGTGGCCGCGCGGCTCGCGCGTGTCCTCGAATTGCTCGCGGTTTCCGGGGCCCATGAAGTCGCGCTTACCGCCGCCCTTCGCGCTCGCCACCTCTTCGAGCTACCCAGCCGGCACGCCCCAAAACCAAAGGCCGCGGCAGCGCGCGTCCCAAACCGTTCGCCGATGACGTCCACGACCGCGATTCCGCATGACGACCTCGTTGCGACCCGGCGGATGCTCCACGCGCGTCCCGAGCTCTCGATGGTGGAGCACGACACCGCCGCGCACGTCGCCGCGGAGCTCGGCAAGCTCGGGCTCGACGAGGTCCGCACCGGAATCGGACAGACCGGCGTTCTCGGGACGCTCACGGGCGGCAAACCGGGTCCGGTAACGCTGCTGCGCGCCGACATGGACGCGCTGCCGATCACCGAGCTCAACGACGTTCCGTACAAGTCGGAGCGCGCCGGCGTGATGCACGCGTGCGGGCACGACGGGCACGTCTCGATCCTGCTCGCGGCGGCGCGGACGCTCGCCGCGCGGCGCGCCGACGTGCCGGGAACCCTCGTGTTCTGTTTCCAGCCCGGTGAAGAAGGCTACGCGGGCGCGAAGAAGATGATCGACGACGGCGCGCTCGAGAACCCGCACGTCGACCGCACCTTCGCGCTGCACTTGTTCAGCGGGCTCGACGTCGGCAAGATCGGCGTGCGCGACGGCGCGTTCTTCGCGTCCGCCGACGAGTTCGATCTGACGATTCGCGGCAAGGGCGGACACGGCGCGATGCCGCAGCTCGCCGTCGATCCGGTCGCAGCCGGCGCGTACGTCGTCACGATGCTGCAGACGATCGTGTCGCGCGAGATCGCGCCGAAAGATCCTGCGGTCGTCACGGTGGGACAGTTCGTGAGCGGCACGACGTTCAACGTGATTCCCGACGAGGCGAAGATGAAGGGCACGGTGCGCGCGTTCGACGAGGACGTGCGCAAGTCGATGCCCGAGCGCATGCGCCGTATTCTCGAAGGGCTGTCGACCGCGATGCGCTTCGAGTACGAGTTCGATTACCACTGGTCGTATCCGCCGACCGTGAACGCGCGCGAAGTCAACGACGTCGTGCGCGAGGTCGGGCGGCGCGAGCTCGGCGCGGACGACGTCGTCGAGCACGACATCGTCATGTGGGCCGAGGACATGTCGTTCATGCAGAACGAGCGCCCGGGCGCGTATTTCATCGTCGGCGCGCGCGGCGGGCTCGACACGTCGTTCCCGCACCACAACGCGCGGTTCGACATCGACGAGCGCTCGCTGGAGATCGGCTATCGCATGATGGTCGCGCTCGGATTGCGCGGCGGCTGACGCGTCCGAACTCTCAGCGATCTCTCATTTTAGACCAGAGCATTTCCCAGAAGGCGTGCGTACAGTCGGTGAACCAACCGAGGAGTGATCGTGTACGCACCCCAGCCTCAGCCCATTCCCTCGCCCGTGGTTCTTCGTCTCATCGGCGTGCTCGACGCGGATCTGATCGCCGCGTTCGGAACGCTGGAGCGCGGGCTTCCCGCAGCAGCGGGAGCCACCGTGCTGGTCGACGTGCGCGACCTGCAGGTGCTCGGCGAATCCGACATGACCGGCTTGGCGCGCGCCGTCGCGGCGGCCCGCGGCGAGGGCCGGGACGTGCGGCTCGACGCGCGCAGCCTGCAGTGGAAGCGCGCCGCCAAGCAGAATATCTCCAGACAGCCGGCGGTCAACGCGGAACTTCGTTCCAGCGCCCGCCGCACCGTGATCCTGGCCCATAGCTTTAAGCGCAAGCGGCTCTGATTCACCGTTTGTCCAACGCGGCGCACCGTTTGTCGAATGACACGGCCCTCCGTATGGCCTTATCATCGATGACCACATGCGCTACGACGACGAGCACGATGCGTGCGGCGTCGGCTTCCTTGCCGACCTCTCGCACCGCGGCGGCACCCACGAGGTCGTTCGCCTCGCGCTGACCGCGGTCGGCGCGATGGAGCACCGCGGCGCGCGCGCGGCCGACGGCCGGACGGGCGACGGCGCCGGCATCCTGCTCGAGACGCCCCGTGCCATCTTCATGAAGTACCTCGCCGAGGCGCACGTTCGCGTGCCGGAGCAGCACCTCGCGGCGGTCTGCGTGTTTCTTCCGGCGGACGAGGACGCCGCGGCCGCGATGCGGGCGAAGATCGAGCACGCGATTCGCTCCGAATCCGTCAAGCCGATGCGCTGGCGCGTGCCGCCCGTCGACCGCAGCGTGCTCGGGAAGCAAGCGGCGTCCGGCGCGCCGGCCTACGAGCAGTGCCTGGTGGACGTCGGGCCCGGCAACGCGCGCGAGCGCATGCGCTCCGTGCGCCGCGCGGTGATCCGCACGCTGCGCGACGAGGGCGACCTCGCCACGCTGGTCAGCGCATCGACCACCAAGGTCGTCTACAAAGGCCTGCTTTCGTCGAGCGAGCTCGGCGCGTACTTCGCGGACTTGCGCGATCCGCTGTGCGTGTCGCGCTACGCCGTGTTCCACCAGCGCTTCTCCACGAACACGTCGCCGAGCTGGCGGCTCGTGCAGCCGTTCGGCACGATCGCGCACAACGGCGAGATCGACACGATCACCGGCAACCGCGCGTGGATGCGCGCGCGCGGCGTCGTGTCGCCGCGCGGCGCGAGCGACTCGCTGGAGTTCGACGTCGCGCTCGACGCGATGGTCGGCGCGGGCTACCGCGTGGACGAAGCCGTCGACTTGATGCTCGCACCCGCGATCGACGGCGACGACCGGTTGCGCGCCTACTACGACGCGCACATTCCGACCGTGGAACCGTGGGACGGTCCGGCCGCGATCGTGTTCGCGGAAGGCGACCGGGTCGGCGCGGCGCTCGACCGCAGCGGATTCCGCCCGTTGCGCTGGTGCAAGACCGAATCGGGCAAAGTGCTCGCGGCGTCGGAAGCCGGCGTGGTGGACTTCGGTGATGATGCGATCGTCGAGCGCGGCCGCCTCGGGCCCGGCGAGCGCATCATCGTGCGGTTCGCGACCGGCGAGCTGATCCGGCCGGACGCGTTTCGCGCGCTGCGCCGCGAGAACGCCGACTTCCGCTCCACCGTCGCGTCGTGGCGGTTCGAACCGCCCGCGGGTGAGACGCCGCGCGAGGTCGACAAGAACCTGCTGCGCCGCGATCTCGTGCGCTTCGGCTACACCGCGGACGAGCTGAAGCAAGTCGTGTCGTCGCTCGCGGGCGGCGTCGAGCCGATGTGGTCGATGGGCGACGACGCGGCGCCCGCGTTTCTCGAACGCCGGCAGCCGGTGACGGAGTATCTGCGCCAGCGGTTCGCGCAGGTGACGAACCCGCCAATCGACGCGCTGCGCGAAGGCTTCGTGTTCGACATGCGCGCGTTCGTCGGCAGCGGCGACACGAACGGCGACGTTCCCGCGCCCGGCAGCATCGTCGCGGTCGACACCGCGCTGCTGGACGAAGGCGCGTTCGACGCCCTCGCATACGACGCGCGTCTGGTTCCGCACCGCATCGCGCTCGACTGCGGCGGCACGACGCTGCGCGCGCGCATCAAGGCGATCTGCAATCAAGCCGAGCACGCCGTGCGCAACGGCGCGACGTATCTCGTGCTCGACGACCGCAACGCCACGCTGCCGGTACCGGCCGTGCTCGCGGCGGGCGCGGTGCACCAGCGCCTCACCACCGTCGGTCTGCGCATGCAGGCGTCGATCGCCGCGTGCGACGGCTTCGCGCGCGACGCGCACGCCTGCGCGGCCGTCATCTCCGCCGGCGCGAACGTCGTCACGCCGTGGCTCGCCGCGCGCGTCGCGGTTGCCGAGACAGGCGGCGCGACCGCGCTGCTGGAGACGCTGCGCGCCGGTTTGGTGAAGGTTCTCGCCAAGCTCGGCATCTGCACGCTGCGCTCGTACGTCGGCGCGCAGACGTTCGAGTCGCTCGGGCTGCAGCGCGAGATCGTCGAGACGTGCTTTCCCGGGATGGCGACGCACGTCGCGAAGCTCGGCTTCGACGAGCTCGAAGAAGATCTGCGCGCGTGGGACGCGCTCGCGAGCGAAGGCGTGGAGCCGCCGCAGCGCGGGCTGTTCCGCTACCGCCGCGACGGCGTGAAGCACCACTACGATCCGCCGCTGCTCAAGAACTTGCGCAAGACCATCGTCGCGCGCGACGAGGCGGCGTTCCTCGCGCTCTCCGACCAGCTCGAGGAGCGCGAGACGATCGCGCTGCGCGATCTGGTGGAACCGGTCGCGCTGGGCGAGCCGATCCCGCTCGACGAGGTGGAGCCCGAGGAGAAGATTCTCGCGCGCTTCGTCACCGCCGCGATGTCGCTCGGCGCGCTCGGACCGGAGGCGCACGAAGCGGTCGCGCTCGGCGCGAAGATCGCTGGCGCGCGCAGCAACGGCGGCGAGGGCGGCGAGGATCCGACCAAGACGCTCAACGCGATCAAGCAAGTCGCGTCGGCGCGCTTCGGCGTCGCGCCGGAATATCTCGCGACGGCCGAAGAGCTCGAGATCAAGATCGCCCAAGGCGCGAAGCCCGGCGAAGGCGGCCAGATTCCCGGTTTCAAGGTCACGCCGGAGATCGCCGTGCTGCGCGGTGCGGTGACGGGACAATCGCTCGTGTCTCCGCCGCCGCATCACGACATCTATTCGATCGAAGACCTCGCGCAGTTGATCTACGACCTGCGCCGCGCGAACGCGAAAGCGAAGATCGCGGTGAAGCTGGTCGCCCAATCGGGCATCGGCTACGTCGCGAGCGGTGTGGCGAAAGCGCGCGCGGACGTGGTGCACATCGCCGGCCATGACGGCGGAACGGGCGCGTCGCCGCTGGGCTCGATCAAGCACGCCGGCCTGCCGTGGGAGCTCGGTCTCATCGAGACGCACCACACGCTGGTGGCGAACGGACTTCGCGGCCGCGTCGCGTTGCGCGTCGACGGCGGTTTCAAGACGGGGCGCGACGTCGTCATCGCGTCGATGCTCGGCGCGGACATGTTCGGTTTCGGCACCGCGCTGCTGATCGCGCTGGGCTGCATCTACGCGCACCAGTGCCACCTCAACACGTGCCCGGTCGGGATCGCGACGCAGGACGCCGTGCTGCGCGGCAAGTTTCCCGGCAGCGCGGAAGACGCGGCGACCTTCCTGCGGTTCGTCGCGCGCGACGTGCGCCGGCGGCTCGCCGCGTTGGGCGCGCGTTCGCTCGACGAGATTCACGGCCGCAGCGACCTCGTGCGCCCGCGCTACGACCGCGCGGCCGGCGTGGACACCGACGAGCTGCTGCGCCTGCCGGAGATTCGCTCGCCGTACGACTCCGCGCCGATCGACGTCGCGCACCTGGACGACGAGGCGATGGCTGGCGGCGAGCAGCGCATTACGCCGTCCGACCGCGCCGTCGCGACGCGCATCGCGTACGACACGGTGGTGCGCAAGACGCGCGGCGAGCGCATCGTCCCGGCGACGTACCGCTACGCGGGCAGCGCGGGCCAGAGCTTCGGCGCGTTCCTCGCCGCGTCGATGACGCTCGAGCTCGACGGTGAAGCCAACGACGGCGTCGGCAAAGGCATGAGCGGCGGGCTGATCGTCGTGCGCGGCGCGGGCAGCGCGGACGAGCCCGCGATCGGCAACGCGTGCTTCTACGGCGCCCGCGGCGGCGAAGCGTTCGTGCGCGGCGCGGCCGGCGAGCGGCTCGCGGTGCGCAACAGCGGCGCGACCGTCGTCGTGGAAGGCGCGGGCGACCACGCCTGCGAGTACATGACGAAGGGCACGGTCGTGATCCTCGGCGCGACGGGACGCAACCTCGCCAGCGGCATGACCGGCGGCGAGCTGTTCATCCCGCGCGAGCACGCGACGCGCATGGGCCCGACGCCGCTGATATCGCACGAGCTGGACGATGGCGCGCGGGAACGCTTGCGCGCGCTGCTCGAACGGCACGCGGCGCTGGCGAGATCACCGCGCGCGAAGCAGTATCTCGCCAACGGCGCCGGCGAGCTCGACAGCTTCGTGCGGCTTGCGGTGCCGGTCGCCCAACCGGCCGCCCTCGCCGCGGCGCCGTAGCGCTACGGCGTCTAGGCCGGCGTCGTGGGCCCCGGCGTGCCCGAACCCGGAGTCCCCGAGCCCGGAGTGCTCGGCGATCCTGGCGTGCCCGCTGGCGAGCTCTGGCCCTTTTGGGCCGTCTGCACGGCGCTGATCGTCGCGTCGGCCGCCTTCTTCGCCTGGTCCGCGAACGTGCTCAGATGCTGCTGCGCCTGCTGCGTGCCCGCTTCCAGAAACGTCTTGCCGGCCGCGATGAACGCGCCCGCGTGCTGAAGCGCGGCGTTGGCCTGCTCCTGCGCCGCGGCGGTCGCGTGCGGCGTCTGCTCGACGATCGTGTGCTGCAGCTCCTGCGCCTTCGCGACGCCTTCGTGCACGAGCGGCGTCGCCTGCTCGATGCCCTTCTGCGCCGCTTCGAGCGCGATCTGCTGAAGCTGCTTCGCCTGCTCGATCGCCTTGGTGAAGAAATCCATGTGCTTCGGTGGTCTCCTAGGGAGCGGCATCCTCGCCGTGCACGGTGAGGACCCAGCGCAGCGCGCGTGCGTATTGGTCGAGCTCGCGAACCGTCCGGCGCAGCCAGCGGAACGCGGGGTCGTTGCGTTGCTGCGTACCGGACGCGGATTCCACCTGTTTCACGTAGCTCACGATCGCGGCGAGCTGCCCTTCGATGTGGTCCCAGCGCTCGCGCAGCGTCGTCTCGGACGCGTCCGGAAGCCGGTCGAGCAGCGGCGGCGCGGGGCGCTCGGAGAACTTCATGCTGAACTCGAGCCGCGCGAGGGCGTAGTCGCTGGTGCCGCGGATGAAGCTCGCGAGCAGGTTCACGAGGCGCGGGTTCATCCCGACGGCGCTCCGCCCCAGGCTCCGCGCCCCCCACGCGCGTTGCGCGCGGGGCCCCCAAGCCCGAGCGCGCTCGCGATGGTAGTCATAGCGGGATTCCCCGAGGGCGCGCTACATTGAACAGCATCGTGAGTCATCGTCGATACGTCATCGTCGGAAACGGGTTTGCGGGGACGACCTGCGCGGAGCAGTTGCGCAAGGCCGATCCTGCTTGTTCCATCGTCCTTTTCGCGGACGAGCCGTACTGTCTGTACAACCGCATAGCACTGCCCCCTCTGCTGCGCAAGCAGGTCACCGAGCAGAAGGTGATCATGCGCGACGTCGCTTGGCACGAGAAGCACGCGATCGATCTGCGCCTCTCGACGCGCGTCGACAAGGTCAACGTCGCGGAGAAGACGGTCGTCGCGAACGGCCGCGAAGAGCCGTGGGACGCGCTGCTGATCGCGACCGGCGGCCGGCCGAACCCCGCCACCGCGCCCGGCGCGGCGGGCGCCGGGAACGTCTACAACTTCCAGTACATGGACGACACGCTCGCGATCTCGCGGGCGCTCGAGACCGCGAAGGTCGCCGTCGCGGTGGGCGGCTCGTTCATCGCGTACGAGCTCGCCGAGGCGTTCGTGTCGCGCGGCGTCGAGACGCATTGGCTCATCCGCGGGCCGCGCTTCCTGCGCCGGATGCTCGACGAGGCGGCGGGCGAGCTGCTGCACGACGCCGCGCGCGCCGACGGCGTCCACCTGCACTTCGGCGAGGAAGTGCGCGAGTTCGTGCGCTCCAACGGCGTCGTGAGCAAGGTCGTCACGACAACGGGCGAGACGATCGAGACCGACCTGGTCGGCGTGGGGCTCGGGCTGACGATCAACATGGACCTGTGCGAGGGCACGGGCATCCAGACGCGCACGGGCATCGTGACGGATGAGCACCTGGAGACCGCCGTGCCGGGGATCTTCGCGGCGGGCGACGCGGCCGAGTTCTACGACCCGATCGCCGAGCAGCACTACCGCATGGGCACCTGGAACAGCGCGGGCGCGCACGGCAAGCTGGCGGCGCACAACATGGCCGCCGCCGCGACGGGCGCGGACCGCAAGCAGTTCGACACCGTGCCGGAGTACTCGTCGCTCGTGTTCAGCGGCCAGACGATCACGCAGTTCGGCCTCTCGCCCGAGTACCGCGACGACATCGAGACCGAGATGGAGATCGATCGCGACAAGGGCTGGTACCGTGCGCTGTACTTCCTGGAGGACCGCTTCGTGGGCGCCGTGCTGATCGGCAAGGGCAACCGGGCGGGCAAGCGGCGCTACCTCGACGCCATCAAGACGAAGGCGCGCTTTCCAAAAACCGGCCGCCGCGAGCTCTTCGCCTGGACCGCGGAGTAGCCGCCCTTCCTCTTGAAAATCGAACGTATGTTCGATAAAGTGATGCTCCCATGCATCACCCGAGCCCGGGGTCGGGGTGGTGATCGTCGGCGTCCGGCTGCCGTGCTTTCGGCTCGCAGCCGCGCTGCGGCACAACCTGGACCCGGACACGATGGCCTTTCTGATCGAGCGCACCGGCCGAAGGCGCGTGCTCGAGTCGACCGATGCCGCCGCGCGCGCCGGCGTCCGGCCGGGGATGGCGCTGCGCGAGGCGACACGGCTCGCTCCGGGGGCGGCCGTGGCGCTGGACGACCCGGTCCGCGCCGAGCGGGCCTGGCGGCGGGTGCTTGATGTGCTGGCCGTTCTGCCGGCCGGGCTGGACGACGGCGGCCCCGGGCTCGCGTTTCTTCGCCTGCCGCACGGCGACATCGCTGAGCGCTGGTTCGGGCGGGTTCGCGAGAGGCTCGCGCCGTCCGGGCTCGCGGTGCGGTGCGGCGCCGGTTCGAACCGCTTCGTGGCGTACGCGGCGACGCACCGCACCGCCGACGCGGTGTGCCGGCCGGGCGGTGAGGCGGCGTTCGTCGCGGACGCGCCGCTAGAGCTGCTCTGCGCGGACGACGACGTGCTTCTGCGGCTGCGCCTGCTCGGCGTGACCACGCTCGGCCGGCTCGCCGCGCTGCCGCTGCCGTACCTGCGGCGCTTCGGGTCCGACGCGCTGCGCTGGCACGAGCTCGCGCACGGTCAGGACGAGCCGGCCGCCGTCGCCGGGGTCTGGTAGAGCGACGCCAGGGCGCTGTGGTCGCGTTCGCCGTCGCCGCGCTCGATCAGCATGTCGAAGCGCTCGCGCACGAGCTTGGCGGCGCCGAGGTCGAGGCCGCGCTCGTCGCCGGCGTTCGCCGCGATGTTCATGTCCTTGCGGTGCAGCTTCGACTTGAATCCCGGCGTGAACGCGCGGTCGATCATGCGCTGGCCGTGCACTTCGAGGATCTTGCTCTGCGCGAAGCCGCCGAGCAGCGCGGCGCGCACCTTCGACGGATCGACGCCCGACGCTTCGGCGAGCGCGAGCGCTTCCGCCACCGCTTCGATGGTCACGCCGACGACGATTTGATTGCACGCTTTCGTCACCTGGCCGGCGCCGAGCTCGCCCACGTGCACGATGTTCTTGCCGAGCGTTTCGAAGATCGGCTTCGCGCGCTCGAACGCCGCGTCGCTGCCGCCCACCATGATGGAGAGCGCCGCGTCGACCGCACCTTTCTCGCCGCCGCTGACCGGCGCGTCGAGCGACGTGACGCCCTTCGCGGCCAACTTTTCCGCGACGCGTTTCGTGGTGGCGGGCGCGATCGTGCTCATGTCGATCCACAGCGCGCCGTCGCGAATGCCGTTGACGATTCCGTCGCCGCCGAGCGCGACCGATTCCACGTCGGGTGAATCGGGGAGCATCGTGATCACGACGTCGCTTTGCGCGGCGACCTCGCGCGGCGTCGCGGCGGTGCTCGCGCCGTGCGCGACGAGCTCGTCGACGGGTCCGCGCGAGCGGTTGAGCGCGATCACGCGATAGCCCGCGTTCACGAGGTTGCGCGCCATCGGCTTGCCCATGATGCCCAGGCCGATGAAGCCGATCGCCGGTTTGCCGTCGTCGTTCGTCACGGTGCAGCCACCTCGCGCGCACGGTATGCGCCGACCCAGGAGAACGTGTCGGGAACGGGGCGCGACGGGCGGTACTCCAAACCGATCCAGCCGTCGTATCCCACTTCGTCGAACACGGGGATGATGCGCTCGTACGCGAGCTCGCCGGTTCCCGGCTCGTTGCGGCCCGGGCTGTCGGCGATCTGCACGTGTCCGATCTTCGCGGCGTGCGCGCGAATCGTCGCGATGATGTTTCCTTCGGCGCGCTGCGCGTGGTAGACGTCGTACTGCAGCTTCGCGTTGGACGCGCCCGTGTCGGCGATAAGCGACAGCGCTTCAGCCGACGTGCCGATCAGGAAACCGGGCGTCTCGATGCGGTTGAGCGGCTCGATCACCAGCGTCGCACCGATCGCGTCGAGCGCTTTGGCGGCGTAGCGCACGTTCTTGACCAGCGTCGCGCGCGCGTACGCGCCGTCGTTGCCGGGGATCGCGATGCCCACCAGACAGTTCACGCGCTTGCAGTCGAGCTCGCGCGCGATGTCGACGGCTTCGGCCACGCCCTCGCGGAACTCCTCGACGCGCGCGGGATCGGACGCGTAGCCGCGCTCGCCCTTCGCGAAATCGCCGACCGGCAGATTGAAGAGCACTTGCGTGAGCCCGTGTGCGCGCAAGCGGCGCTTGATCTCCGCCACCTCGTACTCGTACGGCGACATGTACTCCACGCCGGCGAACCCGTTCGCGGCCGCCGCGTCGATGCGGTCGTAGAACGGCAGATCCTGGAACAGGAACGACAGGTTGGCGCAGAAGCGCGGCATCAGTAGACCTCGTTGATCGAAGCGATCGACGTCCCCATCGCGGCGTTCTCTTTCATCTCGGTGAGGATCTCGACGAGGACCGGGACGCTTCGTTCGTTCGACGTGCGCGCGGCCCATGCCAGC
>JAXDMB010000401.1:0-4255 GCA_034666325.1 Vulcanimicrobiota bacterium | reverse complement strand
TGCTCAGCGCGGCTGACCTCGGCGTGCGTGTCGGCCCGCACGGACGCAAGCTCGGCGTCGAGCTGCTCAGTGTTCGTGAGGACGCGCAGTGCTTCCAGTGCTCGGTCGAGATCGTCCCCGAAGCGTTGCGCGACGCTGCGCAGCGTCATCGCGGCGAGGCTGACGGGGCGGTCGCCCTGCTCCTCGGCGTCCGGCCCGGCGTCGCCGAGTCGGCGACGTTCGCGAAACGCGGTCTGCGCGTTGTGGGCGGGCAGGTCGCAATAACGCGGCGGCCGGCCGGCCTTGTCGCCCGCCGATGGAGTCACCGGGCGATCGCAACCGGGGAAGCCACAAACCCCAAGCTGCTTGTGAGACGTCACGGAGATGGAACGCTTCGCGACAGCGAACTGAAACGCGAACGACATCGAAGCGAAACGCTTGTCTGACGCCGCCCCTGTGTCGGCGCCATGTTGGCCTCGCAAGGTCGCCACGTCGACGACGTCGTCACTGGCCGCGTTCCCGCGGCGTCTCCGGCGGATTCTGAGTGGGGGCAGAACAGGTCGGGCGGCGTGGGCGCGCCGTCAGCGAGGCGGTGACCCGAGCACGAGCTCGAGAAACGGCACGACGACGAGGTACAGCCGCGTCCCGCCGCCACCGAGGAAGACCTCGGCCGGCGACGACGTCCAGCCCGCGCACGAGCAGGCCTCGGCGTCGTTGAGCGCCACGTCGACGCGGCACCACGTGACGCCGAGCAGATCGAAGACGCGGCGCGCGATCGGTGCCCGCGCACAGGCGAAGACGTAGTCGATGCCGTCGTCGCGGCAGTGGCGCAGCGCGGCCTGCAGCACCGCCTGCGTGCCCTCACTGGTCGTGCGCCCGACGCTCGCGAAGCGCCCCAGCTCCGCGACGCGGTCGCGATTGACGTCGACGAATGTGCGCATCCGGGGCGTCAGGTCGTACAGCCGCTCGATGTCGAGACTGGGGCGCCCGCGCGCGATCTCAAGGCCGGCCGTGGCCACGACGCCAAGCGCATCGCGTGCGACGAAGAGCTCGTCGGGCGGATGGAGCCAGCGCGTCCCGTACGTGCGCTCGTAGACCTCGCCGCAGAAGCGCAGGCCTTCGTCCCAGTCGTCCTGCGTTCGCGCGATGCCGGCGACGAGCTCGGTAAGGCCGGGGTCGATCGTCAGGTTCGCGGTCATTGTTGCTGTGTCGGCAGCCGAGGCCGCGTCGTTGAGCGCTGTGGCGCAGAACCGGTAGAAGGCACGCCGCCGCTGCGGAGAACTACGGACCCGCGCAACCGCGTCCGCGGCGGGCGCGCCGGCCGACCGGCGTGAGGTCGCTGCTAGCGGTCTGAAGCGCGGATCGTCACGTCGCGCGCGTCGGCGCTGGCGTCGATCGACTGCGGCGCCCGGTCGCCCCGGCCATGAGGGCGTACTCGCCGCGCGGCACGGTCACGTAGACGTCGCCCGAGTCGGCCTCGGTCGCGCGTACGCTCACCAACCTCGGCAGCGTGCAGGAGCAGCTCGGCCAGCTGGAGGCGCCGCGGGTGACCCAGCAGCGTGCGCTCGCGATCAAAGAGGCCGTCTACGAGCCCGAGCACCCCGAGGTCGCGATCAGGCTCGACAACCTCGGCAGCGTGCAAGCGGCAGCTCGGCGAGCTGGAGGCTGCGCGGGTGACCTTGGAGCGCGCGCTCGCGATCGATGAGGCCGTCTACGGGCCCGAGCACCCCGAGTTCGCTATCACGCTCATCAACCTCGGCAGCGTGCAGCAGCAAGCTCGGCGAGCTCGACGAGTCGTGCGCGCATGCGGGGCGGGCGCTCTCGATCTTTGAGCGCTCATTCGGACACGAGCACGCGTACACGGCGATAGCGCGAGCGCTGTTCAGCGGCGTGGAAGCCGACAGGTCGCCAGCTCCGAAGCGGTGTGAGTGCCGGCGACAACGTCGAGGTGTGAGACGTCACGGAGATGAAACGGCCCGCGACAGCTGGATGAAAGGCTGACGACGCTAGCCGCTGTCCTGTCGCATATCGCGAACAGCGACGCGATCCGCGTCAGCGTAGTCACTCTCGCCGCGATGAAACGCCATCTGCCCGCGGCGCTCGCTTCGCTGGCGCCCGAACCGGTCGACGCGCTCCTCCAAGAGCCCCACGAACAGCTCGACGAGCCGCGCCCGAGTACATACGCGGAGCTACCGGACGGGCTCCCGCCGCTGCCGCCCGCCGACCCGACATGCTTCCTGTCGGAATGCTCGGGCTGCCTCGAGGACAACTCGATGTGGCGACGACTCGTGCGGGCGTTCGACGCGATGATCGGCGCGTCACTAGGTGGACTACGTCGCGCCACCTGCGTCAGCGAGGTCCTGGACCTGCTCGAAAATCGTCTTCGCTGCGCGCGTACTGCCAATGACTTCCTCGTGGAGACCAGGGCATTTCAGGTCGCGGCCCTTCACGCCGGCTGGCACGTCCGCGTGCCGCTGCGAGATGTCGCGACCGCGGCCGCGATGGCGCTCGACACCGCGGCCGCCAATCATCAGTGTTGGCCGCTGCCGGGGGACGTCAGCCCCGAGAATCAGGCGCTCGCCGCGCTCGCGTGGGCGACCGGCAGCAACGCAACGGCCTTGTCCGAAGCGGTCATCGGCGATCTCGACGATGACTGCGCGGCGTTCGCTGGACAGCCGATCGACGAATCGCTGCGCGTCCCCTTGAGAGCGCTGCTCTGGTTGCACCGCGAAAACAAGCGCGACACCGACGATCCGCTGTTCAGAAACAAGAGTGGGACGCCACGGCGGCCGAATGGGATCCGGCAACGACTCGACGCGATCGCGCCGGCTGCCCACAACACCGCGCAACTCGGTCCGTCCACCGTCCACCGCTCGCTGACGCGCCTCGCGAGCGTCACCAGGATCACATCGGAACACGAGATCGGCGATGCCGAGCTGCGCCCCGACCGGCTACCGCAACTGCCCAGTGCACGCTACTGGGAATGGACCTTCGCCAACGGCGCCGACGATCTCGAGACCCAGACAGGACTACCTGGGGTCCATAGCGACGACCCGCTCGCCGCCGGCGGCCACGGCTTTGCCCAAGCGATCACCGCAGCGACCGGTTTCACCGCGCCTCAGGCATGGGTAGACCCGGACAATCTGCACGGTTGCGAGCGCAGCGACGACGAGAAGGCCCAGGCCGACGCGTCGAGACTTCACGCAGTACTGCTCAGCACAGGTGGGGGAGCCGACCGCCTCAGCCTCATCCATGGATTCCGCTGGACAGCCGACCGGCTGCATGCCGCAGAGCTCATGCTGCGCGCGCAGCTCGCCGGCACCGCCGAGATCCTCGCCGCGACCCTCGACGGCAGGCTTGAGCTGCGACTGCGAACGGACGGCCTGACCTCGGCCGCTACCAGCGTCGTACAGGCGCGCGCCCACTGCGACGACGGATTGTCAACGGCAGCCACCCGGCTGGTCTACGAGCTCCTCGCCGGTCCCAACCTCGGTACGCCCGTCAACGAGATTCAGATGCCGCCCGAGATCTCACGCGTAGCACTCGAAGAGCTACGACAACGACATCTCGTGTACATCGAACGACAGGGCCTCATCGTGCTCGCCGAGCGGATCATGCCCAACCTCCGCTGCATCAGGTCCAACGCCGTCGGCCGGAGCAACTTCTGCGCGTAGGGATGTGGGCCAGCCCTGCCAAGTCCGGGAACCGGACTGCGGGATTCCGAGCTCGGCTGGTGTCAAGTGCAGTCAGAGTCCCGGCCCAGACAAGCGACAGGACGCGCGCGCTTGGTCGCCCATGCCACCGGAGTTCGCCCGATCAGCGCCGGGCGACGCCGCGGATTCGTTCTGTGAGACGTCACGGAGATGGAACGGTCCGCGACAGCGAGATGAAACGCAAACGACAGCGGACCGAAACGCCGTCTCGGGTCTCTTAGGGCGTGCGGGTAGATTCGGTCCCGGCCGCCGGCCATCGAGGCGCGCGCACCGACGGTGAGCCACTTCCCGCATGCCTCGCTGGAGTCCACGCGCGGCCTGCACCACACTCCCGACGAGCTCGTGCGCCGGAGAGCGCAGCGTTCTCGACACCGCCGCGACTTCGTGCCGCACGCGCAACGGCCGGCGGATGGCCGCGTCGAGCTCTTGATCGCATGGCGCAGCCGCGGGTCCGCCGCGCGGCGCCGCTCGTCGATGTTGCCGAGCACCAGCGCCGCCGCTTCTGCGCGGCGCGGGCCGGCCGAGCCGAGCAGGTGCAGCAGCGCCAGGTCACGCTTGCCTTG
>JAXDMB010000400.1:0-5653 GCA_034666325.1 Vulcanimicrobiota bacterium | reverse complement strand
CGTTCCGTTCGCCAACGACAAGGCCGCGTACATCCGGCAGGCCGCGATCGAGCACGTGTCGCCGGCCGCATCGAACTTGCAGGCCGTGACGGCGCTGCCGGGCGGCGGAAAGCAGGTCACGATCGCGGGCGGGCTCGACGTTGCGACGCAGACGCTGCTCGGCGTCACGGTGATCCGCTACGACGCGCGCCAGAAGCCGCAGGAGTTCATCGTCGCCGACCGCGCGCGCTACGTCGCGCCGACGTGGACGTTCGAGAACTCGACGACGTACCACTTCGCGCCCGACGGAAGCGTCGCGACGCAGACGGCGCCGTATCTCAGCGTCGACATCGGCGAGCGCCCGAACCAGATCGCGAAGCAGTCGATCCAGATCACCAACCCCGAAGACCTCTCGCGCGCGGAGATCAAGGAGCGGCTCGACTCCGGCCAGCTCTCGCCGCAGCAGCAGCGGTCGTTCAGCGCGACGTACGCGTCGAAGCTCGCGCGGCCGTTCGCGGCGTTCGTCTTCACGCTGATCGCGGTGCCCTTCGGACTGCGCCCGGTGCGCGGCGGCGGCACGGGCCTGGGCTTCGGGCTCGCGGTCGCGATCGTGTTCGTGTACTACGTTATCGCGACGATCTTCCAGACCGTCGGCACGTTCGCGACGTGGCTCGCCGGCCCGGCCGCCTGGGCGCCGAACGTGATCTTCACCGCCATCGGCCTGCTGCTGCTGCGGCGGGCGTCGCGAGCGTAACGTGGTCGGCAACCTTTCGGGTATCGGTCTCGTCCTCGCGATCACGATCGTCGCGGGCGTGATCGCGTACATCGGCGACCGCGTCGGGCACCAAGTGGGGCGCAAGCGCCTCACGCTGTTCGGTCTGCGGCCGAAGTACACGTCCACGATCGTCGCGGTGGCGACGGGAATGCTGATCGCGCTCTCGGTGACGCTGGCGGCGCTGGTGGGCTCGAACTACGTGCGCACCGCGTTCTTCCGCCTCGGGCAGCTCAACGCGCGCATCAACGATCTCCAAGCGCAGGCGATCTCCACGCAGAAACAGCTCGACGCGACGCGCAAGTCCGCGTTCTCGCTGCCGCTCGGGCTGCCGATCGCGAACGTCGCCGCGACGATCCGGCCGTCGCAGCCGGACAGCGTGCTGCTGCCGGCGCTGTCGTCCTTGTTCGACCAGACGGTGCAGCAGGCGAACCGCGACTTCGCGCGCGCGCCGTACGAGCTCAAGCCCTACAAGCTGCGCTCGACCGACGCGACGGTGCAATCCGGGCTGCGCGCGGAGCTCGGCAAGATTCGCGCCGACGTCGCAGGGCTGCCGGCCGACACGCCGGTGTTCCTGCAGCCCGTGGTGGGCCAGAACCTGTTCCGCGGCGACACGATCTCGTTCGCGTTCGCGCACTACGTCGACAAGCGCGTCGCCGCGGCGGGCGACATTCTCGCATCGATCGACGTGCAGGGCGGGCAGTCGCTGAACCTCACCACGCTGCAGACGCTCTCGAACCAGGCCAGCACGGAGATCCGCAAGCGCGGCATGCCCGCGGCTTTCGCCGCGAACGTCGCGCTCAACGGGCCGCAGGCGCAGGACGTGCTCTCGCAAGCCGGCCGGCTGCGCGGGCGCTACCGCATCCTGGCGAAGGCGAGCCTCGACCTCTACCCGCATTCGGGCGGCGTGCTGCTCGACTTCGCGCTGGTGCCGCGGTGACGGTGCTCGGGCTCGACCCCGGCACGCGCAAGTGCGGCTACGCCGTCGTCACGGGCTTGGACGCGCCGCCCCTGACGCTCGGTATCGCGCCCGTCGAAGCGCTCGGGGACCGGCTGCGCGTGCTGCTCGCCGCCACGCCGGTGGCCGTCGCCGCGATCGGGCGGGGCACCAACGCCGCGGCGGTCGCCGACATCGTGCGGGCGCTGGGACTGCGCATCGAGCTCGTGGACGAGCACGAGACGACGCTCAAGGCGCGGGCGCGCTTCTTCGAGGACCACCCGCCGCGCGGCTGGCGCCGCCTGGTCCCGCGCGGGATGCTGCTGCCGGAGCGCCCGATCGACGACTACGCGGCCCTGCTGATCGCCGAACGATACCTCAAGGCTTCTTGATCAGGGGAGGAGTCCTCACGCTCGCTTCGGTATAGCGACTTCGGCATGCGTTCCGTATCGAGCGCGTTCTCGTTGTGCCCGCCGCGGTTGAGTCCGGGGACGGGTTCTCAGCGCCGAATCGATTGGGGAAACTCGGACACCCGATCGCGCTCGGCCAGAGGCGAGAAGCAATCGACGCGGAACAGCACGTCACATCTTTCTCGGAGGACACGATGAAGCGTCTCGCTACCCTCGTCCTCGCGGCGGGCTTCAGTTTGGGCTCGCTCTTGGCGTTGGGTCAGGGCGCCTCCGCTACGCCGTTTTCGGACGTGCCGGCGAACCACTGGGCGTATCAAGCGATCCAGTCGCTCGCGGCCGACGGCCTGGTCGAGGGGTATCCCGATGGTAAGTTCAAGGGCGATCGTCCGCTGACGCGCTACGAGATGGCGGTGCTCGTCGCACGCGTCATCGCGAAGCTGCAGGCCAACGGCGCGGGATATGCCTCCAAAGCCGATCTCGACAAGCTTCAGAAGCTCATCGACGCGCTCAAGGACGAGCTCGACTCGCTCGGCGTGCGCGTCACGAACCTCGAAGACGCGCTCGACGCGCTCGACAAGCGCACGAAATTCGCGCAGTCGATCCAGCTGCACGGCTCGATCCTCGACAACAACTCGTTCCGCCAGCGCTACGGCGTTCCGCAGACGATCGCGCACGGCGCCATCGATCCGTTCGTCAACGCGTTCATCAGCTCGCCGTCGAACAACAGCCCGCTCGAGCAGGCCGGTTCGGGCAACCTGATCCGCTTCGACGACAAGCTGAACTTCACGTACACGATCAACGAGAACCTCACGGTCTCGCTGCCGGTCCACATCATCAACTACCAGTACGGCGGCGAGTTCACGCCGCAGGCGAAGTACTCCATCCAGCCCGACGTGGTGGTGAACCTGGCCAAAGCCGGCGCGTTCACGAACGTGTACTTCCGCGACGGCCAGCTCGACAACCTGAAATCGTCGCGCATCGGGCTCACGTACCGCGCGCCGGACGCGACGCAGCAGGGTCCCGGCTACGAGAACCCCGTGCAGCCGTACGAGAAGGGCTTCGAGATCGGCGGCCTTCTGGGCGGTCTGACCGAGTTCCAGTTCTCGTGGACGCGCATCGACCAGTCGATGATCAACACGCTCACGGGCGTCGCCGACCCGAACGGTGAGTTCGGAAACAACAACTACTTGTTCATCGTGACGCGTCCGCAGACGAGCTACTTCCAGCCGGGCGCACCGGGATCGTCCGCGGGCGCCCAGCGCACCGACACGTTCACCGTGAACGGCCAGACCGCCGGTTCGTTCTACTTGAGCTCGAAGGCCGTCGCGGGCACCGTGTACGTCTCCGCCGTCAACGGCACGCCGTGCTCGGCCGCGGCGCTCCAGGCGTCGGGCGCCGCCTGTCCGATCGCCGGCGGCGCGTGGTACTACATCGACCAGACGAACCAGATCGTCTTCACGACGCCGCTGCCCGCGGGCACGGTCGTTCAAGTGACGTACGTTCGCCTCACGTTCAACAACAGCGACCAGTACCAGCGCTATCACTTCAACGCGCGCATCAACCAGAAGATCAAGGGTCTGCCGGGCGCCGAGATCGGCCTGTCCGTCAGCCGCATCTTCGACTTCGCCGACGTCTCGAACTCGCAGCAGACCACGTTCTTCCAGGCGGCGCCCAACGGCAACGCGGCCGGTAACGGCTTCGGCGTCGTGAGCGACACCGTGTTCGGCATCGACGCGCAGCTGCCGCTCGCGTTCATCACGCTGGGCGGCGACCGCACGCAGCACCCGGTGCTGTTCGGCGAAGGCGCGTACAGCAAGTACACGCCGGACTTCTACAACACGCCGGCGATCACCGATAGCGCCGCGGTCATCGGGCTGCGGCTGAAGCTCTACCAGGCGACGGCGACGATCCAGTACCAGGCCGTCGGCCCGAACTTCCTCGACGGCGGTCCCCTGCGCTACTTCGGCCCGGCGCCGTCGACGTTCCAGTTCTGGAAGGGCAACTTCTTCCCGCAGTTCTACGGCTTCGCGAACAATCTGGCGATCAACCAGACGTTCGACAGTGCCGTGACGCCCGCGTGCGCCGGAACCGCGTGCACGAGCCGCAACGCGACGCTCACGTACATCTATCCGGTGTTCAACCCGTTCGTCGCGAGCGGCCCGCAGTTCTTCAGCGCGTTCGCACCCAACTCGCAAGGCTTCACGGCCAACGTCACGGTGCCGTTCAACGTCGGCGACACGAGGGTCAACGCGCGCCTGCTCGGCCAGCATCTCGCCGAGATGACGCCCAACGGCTTCGGGCAGATCGCCTACGGCCCGGGCTTCTCGACCGGCACGAAGCTCAAGTTCGACAAGTTCGAAGGCGGCGTGCAGTTCGCGCTGCCGGTGTTCGGCCAGCGCGTCGCGTTGAACGTGAGCGACTCGTTCGAGCACCT
This sequence comes from Vulcanimicrobiota bacterium, assembly GCA_034666325.1. Lineage (GTDB taxonomy): Bacteria > Vulcanimicrobiota > Vulcanimicrobiia > Vulcanimicrobiales > Vulcanimicrobiaceae > Vulcanimicrobium. Next base: position 1,121 of record JAXDMB010000400.1, on the reverse strand, counting down.
CACGCGCAACGATCGCACGGCGTACGCGTACGTGCCGTTCAACCCCACGTCCGGCGGACCGGACGCGTCTTCCGGAGCGGCGCTCAACGCCTACCTGTCGGGCGGCGCGACGCCGGTGCTGTTCTATCCGAACTACGTCGACGACTACCACAACACGATCGACGCGTCGGCATCGCTGCCGCTCACGAAAGATCTCGTGCTCGGCGTCGGCTACAACACGCAGACGTTCCACGGCTCGTACGGCACGACGGCCGGCCAGAACATCGCGCAGCGCAAGGACCAGTACCAGGGAACGCTCACGTACAACATCCCGAAGACGACGAGCTCGATCTCGGCGTTCTTCCGCAACCAGAAGTACAGCGACAACGTGATCCCGGCGTACAACTTCAACCAGAACCGCGAAGACCTGAACTTCTCGATCCGGTTCTGACGAGCCGGTCCTCACGGACCGATTCGAACCAAGATGCCCCGGGATCGCGAGGTCCCGGGGCATTCTCGTTGTAGGGTCGTAGCGTGGTTCGGTCGGTTCTCGTCGTCGTCGCGGTGCTCGTAGCCGCCGTGCTCGGTGCGGTGCAGCTCGCGTCAACGGCGGCGTACGGCGACCTCGCGGTGCGCCCGTCGTTCCCCGCCTTGTTGCACGACCGCGCTCCGACGCTGCTGCGCCCGGTTCTCGGCGACGCCCGCGCGCGCGCCGCGGCGGCGATCCACAACGGCGATCTGGTCGCGGCGGAGCGTCTCACCGCCACGCTGCCGGACGATCCCCAGACCGCCGACCTGCGCGGCCGTATCGCGGAAGCGCGCGGCGACCGCGCCGCCGCAGTGGCGCAATACGTGCGCGCCCGCGACGACGTTCGCGCGCAGCGGCTCATCGACGCCATCGCCGAGCGCGATCCCGTGCAGGCGCTTGCGGAGCAGAGTCGTCTCGTTCACGCGCTCGAAAACGTCGCGAGCGCGAGCGAGGTCACGGGCCAAGCCTGGTGGCGCCTGGGCGAACTGCAAGCCGCTGCGGGATACCGCGACCCGCCGCGGCGGCAAACGTTGTGGCGCGAAGCGGAGGCGTCGTACGAGCGCGCGCTGGCGTTCGCACCGAACGAAGAGACGTACTTGCTCGCCGCGGGCTA
>JAXDMB010000399.1:0-9078 GCA_034666325.1 Vulcanimicrobiota bacterium | reverse complement strand
CAACGCCGAGCAGGCGACCGCGTCGATCGCGACCGACCTGCTGCGCATCGGCCTGGACGATCTGCCGCCGTCGTACTACGCGACGCTCGCGGACCGCTACGCGTCGATCACCGCGGCCGACGTGCGGCGCGCGGCGCAGGCGTACTTCCATCCCGACAACTTGGTCGAGGTCCGCATCGGGCCGCCGACGTGACCGCACGAAACCACCCTCGCTCCGATTGGTAGTACGCAACCCGTTATGCTGATTCGCCGGCTCGCCGCCGCCCTCGGGGCCGCGGCGCTGTTCCTTTGCCCGCTGCGCCCTGCGCCCGCGCCCGCCGCACCGAGCGCTCCGCCGAGCGCGCAAATCCGCACGCTGTCCAACGGGCTGCGCGTGGTCGTGCTCGAGGACCACGCCGCGCCCGTCGTGCACGTGCACACCTGGTACCGCTTCGGCGCGCTCGACGAGACGCCGGGGAAGACCGGCCTTGCGCACGCGCTCGAGCACATGATGTTCCGCGGAACGAACGCGCTTTCCAGCGCCGGCCTCGACGACATGAACGCACGGCTGGGCGCGAGCCTCAACGCGCAGACGCAGAACGAGATGACGCACTACTACTTCGTCGTGCCGTCGGACCGGTTCGACGCCGTGATGCGCGTCGAGGCCGACCGCATGCGGCACCTCAAGCTCGATCCGAAGGACTGGGCGCTCGAGAAGGGCGCCGTGCTGCAGGAGTGGGCGCAGGACCACAGCAGCCCGATCTTCTCCTTCGTGTTCGGCGCCGCGGAGAAAGTTTATCCGGGCTCGCGCCTCGGACAGACCGCGCTCGGCGAGAAGCGCGACATCGAGAAAGCGACGGTCGCCGACCTGCGCCGTTACTACGACGCGTGGTACCGGCCCAACAACGCGACGCTGGTGGTCACCGGGGACGTGAAGCCGGCCGACGTGTTCGCCGCGGCACAGCGCGACTTCGGCGCGATCCCGTCGCACGCGCTGCCCGCGCGCAAGCAGTACGTGGCGAAGGCCGCCACCGGCGCGACCGTGTCGGCCAAGGCCGAGTTCCCGTTCACGCTGGTCGACGAAGTGTACGCGGCGCCGGGCAGCGCGCCCGCGACCGAGCACGACCAGCTTCGCAACGACATCGCGGTCGAAGCGATGTCCAACCCACGCGGCCCGTATCAAAAAGCGCTCGTCGAAAGCGGCCTCGCGCTCGGGCTGCTGCCGCTGCCGATCGAAGACCGGCGCGCGTCGGTCGTTCACGTGCTGCTCATCGTCGCACCGGGCCACACCGCGGACGAAGTTCGCGCGGCGTACGAGAAGACGACCGCGGACCTGCTCGCCAAAGGCATCGATCCCGAGTTCGTCGCCGCGGCGAAGCGCGCGCAGATCGCGTCGCTCACCTACACGCGCGACTCGATCGTCGGCCTCGGCGACGCGATCGGCGGCGCGTACGTGTTCCCCGGCGACACAGATCCGGAGCGCTATCCGGCGCTGATCGAGGCCATTACGCCCGACGAGGTGACCGCGGTCGCGCGCACGATCTATTCCAAAGCGAACGTCGTCGCGACGCTCGAGCCCACCACCACGGATCCCACCAAGTTCAAGCCGCCGTCGAACATCTCGTCGTCGGTCACCGACAGCTTCGGCGACCGCGTTCCCAACGGCCCGAAGATTCAGCCCGCCTGGCTCAAGGCCGCGCTCGCGAAGCCGCTGGACCTGCACAGCTCGGTCGATCCCGTCGTCACGACGCTGCCGAACGGGCTCAAGCTGCTGGTGCAGCGCGTCGCGACCAACCCGACGGTGTTCGTGCGCGGCGTGGTGCGAACGTCGTCCACGTACGACCCGGCCGGCAAGGAAGGTCTGGGCGGCGTCGTGTCCTCGCTGATGGACTGGGGCAGCGCGAAATACGATTACGCGGCGCAGCACAAGCTCGCCGACGACCGCGCCGCGACGCTGTCGTTCGGCACGTCGTTCGCCGCGCACGGCCGCGCCGAGGACGTCGCGACATTCCTCGACGCGCTCGCGGACGACGTGCGGCACCCGCTGTTCCCCGCGGACAAGCTCGCGCTGGTGAAGCAGCAGTCGGCAGCGGTCGCATCGCGCCGCGCGCTCGATCCGAACTACCGCACCAGCCGCGCGTTCGCCGAAGCGCTGTATCCCGCCGGCGATCCCGAGCTGCGCGAGAGCACGCCCGCGTCGATCACGTCGCTGACGCTCGACGACGTGAAGGCGTATCACGGCAAGTACGTGCGGCCCGACATGACGACGCTGATCGTAGTCGGGGACGTCGATCCGGCCGCGGTCGCGCGCGAGGTCACGGCGCGCTTCGGTGACTGGACCGCCGACGGTCCGAAGCCGGACCCGCACCTTCCGCCGATTCCGCTCCCGGCGCCCAAGCGCCAGAACGTCGAAACGCCGGCGCAAGACGTCAACGTGCAGCTCGGCGCGCCGGCGCTCGCGCGGACGAATCCCGACTACGACGCGCTCGTTCTCGCGAACGCCATCTACGGCGGCGGCGCGCTCGACGGCACGCGGCTGTTCCGCGAGGTTCGCGAGAAGCGCGGCCTCGTGTACGGCGCGTTCAGCTCGCTCAAGGCGGGCCGCGACCGCGGCACGTTCACGATCTCGTTCCGCGCCGTTCCGTCCAAAGCGAACGCCGCGAACGCCGTGGTGCGCGCGGAGCTGCGCCGGATGCAGACGGAGCCGGTGAGCGCCGACGAGCTCGCGACCGCCAAGACGCGCGTCGTCGCGCAAACGATCGAGGCCGAGCAGGCGACGGCGACGATCGCCGGCGACCTGCTGCAGATCGGCGTCGACGAGCTGCCCGCGTCGTACTACGCGACGCTGGCGCAGCGCTACCAGCGCATCACGGCCGCCGACGTGCAGCGCGCCGCAAAGATGTACTTCCACCCCGACAATCTCGTCGAGGTCCGCACCGGCCCGAAGACGTGATTCGCGCGCTATTGGCCGGCGTTCTCGCCGTCCTTCCGATCGCGGGCGCGGCGCAGTCGCCGTCGCCCCCGACCACTTCTTCTCCCGCGCCCGCCGTCTCGGCCGCGTCGCCCGCCGTCGCGCAGCGGACGCTCGCGAACGGCATGCGCGTCGTGGTGGTGGAGGACCACGCGGCCGCGGTCGTGCAGACCGCGATGTGGTACCGCTTCGGCTCGCTCGACGAGACGCCGGGGCGAACCGGGCTCGCGCACGGTCTCGAGCACATGATGTTCCGCGGCACGCACGACGTGTCGGGCGGCGGGCTCGACGACATCGCGGCGCGGCTCGGCGCGGCGGTCAACGCGAACACCGCCGAAGACTACACGCACTACTACACCGTGCTTCCGGCCGACAAAGCGGAGCTCGCGATCCGGCTCGAAGCCGATCGCATGCGGGGGCTCTTGCTGCGGCAGTCCGACTGGACGCTGGAGAAAGGCGCGGTGCTCTCGGAGTACGACAACGACTTCTCGCAGCCGGTGTTCCGGCTGACGAGCGCGGTGCGCGCGCAGCTCTGGGCGGGCTCGCCGTACGCGCACAGCGCGCTCGGCGTGCGCGCCGATGTCGTTCGCTCCACGGCCGCCGATCTGCGGCGCTACTATGACGAATGGTACGGTCCGCGCAACGCGACGCTCGTCGTGACGGGCGACGTCGCCGCGGACGCCGTGCTCGCCGCAGCGCAGCGCTTTTTTGGTCCCATCGCGGCGCTGCCGCAGCGCCCGCAAACCGCGCGGCCCGTCGCGGTCGCGGCGCCCAAGCCGAACGTCTCGCTGACGGGCGAATACCCGTACACCGTGGTGGATCTAGCCTACCGCGTTCCCGGCGACCTCGACCCAGATGCCGCGCCGACGCAGCTGTTCGCGAGCTTGATCAACAACGAGCGGTCCGCGTTCTACAAAGCGCTGGTGTTGTCGAAGCGCACGATCGGCTACACCGCGTACGCCGACACCGCGGTGCACGGCGGCGTATTCCACGTGCTGCTGTACGTGACGCCGGGCGTGCGAGCAGCGGATGCGCGCACGGCGTTCGAGTCCGCGCTCGCGCAGGTTCGCGCGAATGGCGTGGATGCGGATTTGCTGGCGGCGGCAAAGACCGCGTTCGCGCGCCAGTCCGTGTACGCGCGCGATTCGATCGCGGGCTTGGGCGACCGGTACGGTTACGCGTACGGCGTGGAAGGGCACGATCCGGCGGTGGACGACGCGCTGATGGCGGCGCTCGATCCCGCCGTGATGAACGCCGCGGTGGCGAAGTGGTTCAACGCGCCGCAGGTCGCCGGCGTGCTGCAGCCGCGCACCGTCAAACCCGGCGCGCGCCCCGGCGCGCCGCCCAGCAGCGGCGTGAGCGACGACTTCTCGAAGCGCGCGCCGGCGGGACCGGTCGTCACGGCGCCCTGGGTGCGCGACGCACTGCGCGAGCCGCCGCGCATCGCGAGCCACGTGGACCCGCGGACGTTCACGCTGCCCAACGGCTTGCGCGTGTTCGTGCAGCCCGTGCGCACCAATCCCACCGTGTTCGTAAGCGGCAGCATCGAGCTGTCGCCGTCGTTCGACCCGCCCGGCCGCACCGGACTCGGCGGGCTCGCATCGGGGCTGGTCGGCTACGGCAGCGCGAACTACGACTTCGACGCGCAGCGCAAGCTCACGGACGCGCTCGGCGCGGACGTGCAGCTCGGCGCGAGCTTCAGCGCGCACGGCCTCGTGCGCGACCTCGACCGCCTCTTGGACCTGCTCGCCGACGGCGTTCAGCGCCCCGCGTTTCCCGAGAAGTACGTTGCGCTGGTGAAAGCACAGGAGATCGCGTCGATCTCGCAGCGCGACGCGAGCCCGGATTATCGCGCCGACCGCGCCTTCTCGTCGCTGCTGTACGCGCCGGGCGATCCCGCGCTGCGCCAGGAGACGATCGCGTCGGTGCGCGCGGTCGACGTGCCGTCGCTGCGCGCGTACGCGGCGCGCTACTTCCGCCCGGACCGCACGACGCTCGTGATCGCCGGCGACATCGACCCCGACGCGGTGCGCGCTTCGATCGAGCGCGCGTTCGGCGGCTGGGCGAACAACGGACCGCGCCCGAGCGTGCACGCGCCGCCGCTGCCGAAAGCGCACACGGCCACACGCTACGTCGCCGCCGAACGCGACTCGATCAGCGTGCGCATGGGGCAGCCCGCGATCGCGCGCACGTCGCCCGACTTCTACGCGTTCAACCTGCTCAACGGCGTGCTCGGCGCGGGCGGCTCGTTCGACACACGGCTGATGCACGAGATTCGCGAGCAGCGCGGCCTGGTGTACGGCGTCTCGAGCAGCCTCACGGTGTCGCGCGAGCGCGGCCTGTTCGAGGTCGACCTGAGCGCAAGCCCGCAGAACCTCGCGTCCGCGGTCGCGCTCGCGCGCGCGGAAGTGCGCCGCCTGACACGCGAACCGGTGAGTACGAGCGAGCTGACCCGCACGAAACAAAAGCTGATCGCAAGCACGCTGGTGGGCGAAGAGTCGACGCAAGCGATCCTCGAGCGTGTCGACAACATCGCGCGCAACCGCCTGCCGGCGAACTACTACGCGACGCTAGCCCAACGCTACGGCAACCTCGACGCAGCGCGCTTGCTCGCGGTCGCGAAGCGCTACCTGCACCCGGACGCGTTCGTCACGGTATACGAAGGCCCGCTCACCGCGGCACCGCACTGATCTCGCGGCTTACGACAGCCGTAAATCCAAGCCGTGCGCTTCGGACGGCAGCACGTCGCGCCATTGTGCGATCAGGTCGCGGTATGCTGCGCCGACCGGGCGCAGGTTGCGGCTGAGGTCGGCGAGGCCGAGCGGGTTCACGCGGCCCGCGTCCTCGCGCAGCGTCGTGTCCCAGTCGACTTGGTCGGTGACGCTGTACCAGGTGAAGCCCAGCACCGGGACGCCGTCCTCGCTGAGGCGGTGCACGTTGGCCCACTGCTTGCGCAGCCAATTGGGCGCGAGCTCTCCGTCGGGGAGGTTCGTCTCCGTGTGCATCACCGGGATGCGGTACCGTTCGTAGTACTGGTGGGTGATCACGTAATAGCCGAAGATCTCGCCGGACGGCTCGATGCGGCCGTCCGCGTGCACCAGGTGCTCGTTGGTGATGTAGTAGTCGTTGCCCATGATGCAGCGGCTCACGAGATGGTTGTTGCGGAACCAGTGGAACTGCTCGCGCGTCATCCCGTTGTCGAGGATGTAGTCGTACATCGTGACGTCGATCGAGTGCCCGTAGGTCAGATCGAGCGCGAGGAAGCGCTTCTCGTTGAGCAGCCCGGCCGGCGTGCGCGCGTCCGGGTTCTCTGCGTGAAAGTACTCCGACGACTCGCTCTGGATGAACACCGCGTCCGCGTTCTCGGCGAGGATCGCGTGCATCGCCAGCGTGTTCGCCTTGCACAAATTGCGCAGCGCGGTGACGAACGACCGGTCGTCGGAGCGGCACTCGTTCCACCACCCGTACTGCGCGGAGAACGTCGCGGCGATGTAGATCTCATTGACGGGCGTATAAAACCGCACCCACGGAAACCGCTTCGCGAAGGCGCGCGCGTACTCGGCGAAATACGCCGGCCAGTCGTCGTTCTGAAAGTCGCCGATCCAGTCGGGCACGCCGAAGTGGCAGAGGTCGGCGATCGGCGTGATGCCGAGCCGCTTCAGCTCGGAGAACGTCTCGTCCGCGAACGACCAGTCGTACCGCCCCGGCCCGAGGTGCGCACGGTAGAGCGGCGGCCCGTAGCGCAGGTACGAGATTCCGAGCTGCACCACGAGCGCGAAGTCGTCGCGCCAGCGCTCGTAGTGCCCGCACTTGGCGAACTCGTCGATGCGCCGCCGCGAGCCGTCCGCCGCCCGGATCACCGGATAGCTGCCCTCGATCCCGGTCGCGAACATGAAGCGCACGGCTGGGTTCTTATCGTTCGGCCGCGCGCGCTCCGCTAGAGCTCGTTGCGGTATACCGTGTCGAGGCCGGCGCGCAGACCCAGCGCGGCGACGCGCCGCGTGGCGCTCCAAGTCTGCGCGCGTTCCGTGCGGCCCATCGATCGCACCAAAGCCCGGTACCGCTGAGCGATCTCGCGCGGTCCGCTGCTCGCCGTCGCGCTCGTCGACAGCAACTCGAGCGCTTCTGCCCGCACGTGCTGCTTCCAGCGGTGACGCGCGGCGAGCGCCTCGATCTCGCGCACGGCGGCACGAAGCCGGTCATCGACGTCACGGCGCATCACGGGCAATCGGCGATACGCCGGAGGCCTTCCTCCACGTCCGCGATCGGTGCGACCCAGCTCAGCCGAAGCCAGCCTTCGAGCGAGTCGCCGAAGATGCGCCCGGGGATTGCGACAACCCCGCGGTTCTCGACGAGCTCCATCGACGCGGCAAGCGAGTCGCCGCCGTGCGGCAACTTCACGCAAGCGTAGAACGCGCCGTCCACCGGCACGTACCGCAAGCCGCTTGCATCGAGCACCGGTATCACGCGTGCAAGCTGTTCGCGGTACCACGCCGACTGCTCCGCGAGCGCGCCCGGTTCGCCGAAGATCTCGTACGCCACGCGCTGGCCGAACGCGCTCGCCGTGGACGTCACGTACGAATGCGTCTTGTTCAGCGCTTCGATCGCGTCGTCCGGCGCCAGCAGCCAGCCGATCCGCATCCCGGTCAGCGCGTTCGACTTCGACAGCGAGTTCGCGACCACGGTGTACGGATAGTACCGCGCCAAGTAGCCGGGGTCGTCGACGTACGTGAGCTCGCGGTAGATCTCGTCCTGCAGCACCCAGACGGGCGGCCCGCCGCGTGCGAGCAATCCCTCCGCGATTCGCTGCGCGCCGGCGTCGTGCAGCACGCGGCCCGTCGGGTTCGCCGGCGACGCGATGACGATCACGCGCGTCGCGCGGTCGACCGCGTCCAAGATCGCTTCGGCGTCGTAGCGGAAGTCGTCGTCCGCGCGCATGTGCACGTGCCGGTACGCGACGCCTTCGAGCTGCGCCATCTTCGCGTACGCCGGGAACGACGGATCGGCGATCAGCAGCTCGTCCTTCGCCGGATCGAGCAGCGTCTTGATCGCGACGTACGCGGCCTCTTGCGACCCGGTCGTCACGACGACGTTGCGCGCGTCCGACATGCCGGGATACGCGTAGTGCGCGGCGATGCGCTCGCGCAGTCCGGGATCGCCGGCGTTCACGGTGTACTTCACGCCGTGCACCGCGGCCCAGCGCGCCGCCGCCTCGATGAACCGCTGCTGCGGCAAGAGCGTCGGCTCGCCGAGCCCGAGATCGATCGACCCCGGCTTCTTCTTCGCCGCGATCGCGCGAATCAGGCTGGGTTCGATCGCGGTCACGCGCGGGTTGAAGCTCGCTGCCGTCTGGTCGCGAACCACTACACCGCGACCTCGTACTCGCGCAGCGCCGCGTTGAGCGACGTCTTCTGATCGGTCGACTCGCTGCGCTCGCCGATGATCAGCGCGCACGGCGTGCCGAACTCGCCGGCCGCAAACCGCTTGGGCAGCGTTCCAGGAATCACGACCGCGCGCGCCGGCACGTAGCCCTTGGTGACCACCGCTTCACCGCCGCGCACGTCCACGATCGGTGTCGAGGCGGTCAGCACGACGCCCGCGCCGAGCACCGCTTCCAACCCGACGCGCACGCCTTCCACCACGATGCAGCGCGAGCCGACGAACGCGCCGTCCTCGACGATCACCGGCATCGCTTGCGGCGGCTCGAGCACGCCGCCGATGCCGACGCCGCCGCTCAAGTGCACGTTCTTGCCCACCTGCGCGCACGAGCCGACGGTCGCCCACGTGTCCACCATCGAACCGTCGTCCACGTAGGCGCCGATGTTCACGTAGCTGGGCATCAGGATCGCGCCCTTGGCGATAAAGCTGCCGCGCCGGGCCACGGCCGGCGGCACCACGCGCACGCCGGTGGCGGCCATCTCGGCGGCGTCGAGGTGGGCGAACTTGGTCGGCACCTTGTCGTAGAAGCCGAGGTCGCCGGCGCGCATCACCTGGTTGTCGTTCAGGCGAAAGCTCAGCAGCACCGCCTTCTTCACCCACTGGTTCACCGTCCACTGGCCCACGCCCTGGCGCTCGGCCACGCGCAGGCGGCCGGCGTTGAGCGCGGCGATGACCTCCTCGACCGCCTC
>JAXDMB010000398.1:0-5828 GCA_034666325.1 Vulcanimicrobiota bacterium | reverse complement strand
CGTCGGCGGCACGGTGGTGTCGACGCTGCCGGAGTACCAGCAGATCCATGCGGTCGTGCCGCTGCGAAGTCTCGAGAAGCTCGCGGAAGACCCGCGCGTCAAGTCGATTCGCAAGTCGCGCCCGCCGCGCATGCATCAGTCCGATGCGGAAGGCGTCGCGGCGCACATGGCCGACAAGCTGCACGCCGCCGGAATCGACGGCGCCGGCATCAAGGTCGGCGTGATCTCGAACAGCATCGACAACAAGAACAAAGCGCTAAAGCGCGCGATCGGCATCGGCGCGATGGACGCGAAGAAGCTGGTCGTTCTCGACGGTCAAGCGGGCTGGCCGCCCGGCGTGGGATTACCCGATGACAGCGCGACGGGCGAAGGGTTGGCGATGGCGGAGATCGTGCACGCGATCGCGCCCGGTGCGACGATCTACTTCGCGACCGCGCTGCCCTCCGAAGCGCAGATGGCGACGAACATTTTGAATCTGGCAGCGAAGGGCTGTCAGATCATCGTGGACGACGTGTCGTACCCCAGCGAATCGCCGTTTCAAGCGGGTCCCATCAGCCGCGCGGTCGACACGGTTGCGGCAAAAGGCGTGCTGTACTTCTCGTCCGCCGGCAATTCCGGCAACATGACGCATCAGACATCGGGAACGTGGGAGGGCGACTTCAACGACAGCGGGCTCACTTGGCCCGGCAACGGAAAACCGCTCAACCTGTTCGGGCAGCTTCCGTACGACGAGATCGCGAAGAACGACAACTACGCGACGTCGGTGAGCCTCTACTGGAACGACCCGCTCGGCAAGTCGACGAACGAGTACGACGTCTACCTCACCGACGAGAACGACGTCGTGCTGGAACGCGCGGACAACGACACGACCGCCGGCGATCCGTACCAAGTTCTCGACTACAGCGCGGGGCTTCCGGTGGGCGGCCGCATCTACGTGGTGAAGGTCGGGAAAGAAGATCGTTTTCTTCATCTCGAGGCGCCGGACGCGGTGTTCGCGCTCACGGGCCAGACCAACGGAAGCTCGCGCGGGCACAACGCCGGCGTTTCGACGATCACCGTCGCCGCCGCAAGAGTGCCCAAACCCGTCGGGCCGTTCGCAACGGCGAAAGGTATCGTCGTCGAGCCGTTCAGCTCCGACGGGCCGCGCCGCATGTTCTTCGCGCCCGACGGTACGGAGCTCACGCCCGGCAACTACTCGTCGCAGGGCGGCCGTCTGATTCGCAAACCGGACATCACCGCGGCCGACGGCGTCACGACGTCGCTGAAGGACTACGGTCTGGGCACGTTCTCCGGCACCTCGGCCGCCGCGCCGCACGCCGCTGCGATCGCCGCGCTGCTGCTGCAAGCGAATCCCGGTCTGGCACCCAACCGCGTGCGCTTCGCGCTGCGCATGGCGTCGATCGGCATCGAGACGCCGGCGTTCGAGTCGGTCGACGGGTACGGCGTTCTCATCGCGCCGATGGCGGTCGGTGCGGCGGGTCCGGAAAACCTCTACGTCGCGAACTCGGCTGACAACAGCATCCGCGATCTCGACAACGCGATGACGATCACCGGCGGCGGCATGAAACTGCCGGGCGCGGTCGCGTACGCGAACGGCAAGCTCTACGTCGCGAACTTCGGCAAGGGCGGCATCAGCGTGTTCGACACGGCGAAGAACGGCGCGGCGCTGCCGCCCATCAACGCGAAGTTCTTGTTCAACCGCGACGCGAACATGACGATCGGCGGGCTGAGCGGGCACACGATGTACGTGTTCAACAGCTATCTGGTGAGCGGCATCTCGATGTTCGACGTGTCCAACGGCAACAAGTACGTGGATGCGATCAAGCTGTCGCCGTCCTACAACGGCAGCCTCGCGTACGCGGACGGCAAGCTCTACGTGTCGCTCGACTCCAAAGTGCCCCCGCTACCGTGCAAGACGTGCCCGAAGGAGGATGCCGTCGCGGTGCTCGACGCCACCAAGCACTATGCCGTGGCGAAGATGATCGTGGACCCGCACCTCGACAACCCGTACGGCATGGCGGTGGGCAAGGGGAAGCTGTACGTCGCGAACGAGCGCAACAACACCATCAGCGTGTTCAACACCGCGGACGACACCTACGTGACGACGATCAGCGATCCCAGCCTCAACCACCCGCGCAACGTCGCGTACGGCGCGGGCAAGCTGTACGTGACGAACTACAACGACAACAGTATGAGCGTGTTCGACACCAACGCCAAGGACGCGTTCGTGATGAAGGTCGTCGGACTCAACCGGCCGCAGGGGATCGCGGTAGTGCCTTAGCCGCAGGCCGCACCCCGGAATCGCGGGCTGCGCTCCGAAGACGGCAGTTGTGCCGAGCGGGGGCGGCCGGCGCATTCGACCTAGGAGAGCTCCTCATCATCGAATCACTACGCGGTCTGGACGACGTTCTCGCCGGCGGTGCGAGCTCGCCGGTGCGCGCGGGGCGCCGCGTCGGCGGCGAGCCGTTCGTGTGCGTGCGCGGGGACGGACCGTACGCGTACGACGCGGACGGGCGCCGGTACGTCGATTACGTGATGGCGTACGGCCCGCTGCTGTTCGGGCACACGCCGCCGTTCTTGCGCGAGCTCGACGCGCTCGCGGCGCGCGGCGTGGTGTACGGTTCCACGACGCCCGACGAGATCGCGCTGGCCGAACGCATCCGAACGCACCTGCCGTCGGTGCGCAAGCTGCGCTTCACCACCACCGGCAGCGAGGCCGTGCAGAGCGCGGTGCGCGTCGCGCGCGCGTTCACCGGGCGCGACGCGGTGCTGAAGTTCTCCGGCAACTATCACGGTCATTTCGATCTCGCGCTGCAGGACGCGGGCGCGTCGGCGGAGACGCCGCACGCCGAGCGCTCCGGCATTCCGCGCGCGGTCGTCGCGGATCTCGCGGTCGCGCGCTACAACGATCTCGATGACGTCGACCGGCAGCTCGCGCGCGTCGGTGGGCGCCTCGCGGCGATTCTAGTCGAGCCGGTCTGCGGCAACATGGGGCTCGTCGAGACCGTGCCCGGATTTCTGGAGGGCTTGCGCGCGCGCGCCGACGCGACGGGCGCGGTGCTGATCTTCGACGAGATCATCACGTGGCTGCGGCTCGGCCTCGGCGGCGCGCAGGCGCGCACCGGCGTCGTTCCGGATCTCACCACGGTCGGCAAGATCATGGGCGGCGGATTTCCGATCGCGGCGTTCGGCGGACGTGCCGACGTGATGGCCGTGCTCGCACCGGACGGCCCGTGCTTCACCGGCGGAACGCATGCCGGCATGCCGTTTGCGGTCGCCATGGCGCTGCGCGTGCTCGATCATCTCGAGTCGCATCCCGAGCTGTACGGCGCGATGGAACGCCGCGCGCACACGCTGGCGGAAGCGATCCGCACGACGCTGCGCGAGCTGGGACTGGGCTATGCGGTGGTGCAGACGGAGTCGATCGTCGACTTCAAGTTCCGCGCGGGCCCGCCGACGCGCTCGTACGACGACCAGCGGCGCGACGACCAGCGCGCGTACGCGGCGTTCTACCACGCGCTGCGCGAGCGCGGTGTGCTGCTGCCGCCCTCGCACAACGAGGTGATGTTCCTGTCCGCCGCACACGAGGACCACGACGTCGCGTTCACCGCGAACGCGATCGACAGCGCGTTGCGCGAGCTGCGCGCGAAAGGAGTCGTCTAACAATGGATCTCGACGTCCCGGACGGCTGGACCAACGACGGCCAAGCCCTCGTGAAGACGTTCGAACGCGGCAGCTTCAACGGCGCTATCGCGTTCGTCAACGCGGTCGCAGCGCTCGCGAACCGCCTCGATCACCACCCCGACATCGCCGTCTCCTGGAAAGAAGTGACGATCCGAACGTGGTCGCACGACGTGAATGCGATCACACCCCGCGACACGGCGCTGGCCCGCGAGATCGACGCACTGTAGCGATCCATCGTCAGCAGCGCCTCGGGTAGCCGGCGGTTGACCTGGGGCGCCTTTCGTGGTAGTAAGAACTATCCACAATACGTGGTTGTGGACTGCGTTCTGCATTTGACGGGTGAAGATGATGAGAACCGGATGGGCCGCGATAGGAATCGCATCGCTCGCGCTGGTGGCGTGCCAAACTGGCGCCGTGCCGACATCCGCTCCACCGGCGGGAATACTGTCGACGGTGGTAGATCAAAAGTCGATTGACCGCGGCATGGCCGCATACCAGGCGCTCGTGGCGCGCGGAATGGTCTACAGTATCTCCGGCCGAGTGAATAACATTGAGGTGTCAACCGTTGGCGGTGAGGCGCACGTTCGGGCGTCCGCGGTCGGTGGCGAGTCCGTTCAGGTGACCTTCGTCAAAGGGCCGCATGACGTTTTCAATTTCGACAAGGTAGGCCAGCGAGGCACCATGTTCGCGGTCAGTCCCGTGGCGTGCGCAGGTTGTGAAGAAGCCGGAGGCTCCGGACCGCCGAAACCACAGCAAACGAAGCCCCCGAATTACGACTCGTGCCAGAGCGTGGGCGGAGCGACGTGGTTTAACGAGGCGAACGGCGATGGCGGCTGCCTCGGCCCCGGCGCCTCGAAAGGTTTTCCGTGCGGCACTTGGTCGTATTCATCGCCCGGGCGCGGGCGTTTTCGGAGCTGGGACGGATCGGTCGATTACAGCGGCTTCGAGTTTCTCTCGTCGAACAAAGACGGCGTGAACTGCACGTTGGGGCCGCTCCCGTAATGTGAACACCCTAGCCGTGCATACGACGCGCCGATTCTCGTAAAGACCGCGCGAACGTGCAGGGCGTCTTCGTGTAGCCGCTTCCAGGAGCTCGAACTCATCGCACCGGCGTCGGGTAGCCGGCTGGGGAGCGGTGGCCTTGGGCGTCGACCGCGCGCACGCCGAACAGCCAGTTGTCTTTCGAGAATTTGAGCGTCATCGTCGTTGCGGCGCCCGCGTCTTGGACGTCCGTCCACAGCGGATCCGTTGTCGCGCGGCGCAGGATCTCGTAGCGCACGGCGCGCGGTACGGGCTGCCACGTCAGCGTCGTGTCGTTGACGAGCTGTTTCGTCTCGACTACCACTTTGGGCGCCGGAGGCGCGAGCGCCAGCGCGGCCAGCGTGGCGGCGTTGTAGCGCGTCACGTTCGCCAGGTAGTCGAAGTCCATGTACTGCAGCAAGTCGCCGTACTGCACGCCGTTCTCCACGCGCACGTCCTGGTGCTGATGGTTGAAGTTCTCGACCGGCTCCACGAAGCGGATCGCCGCGAAGCCCTGCGCGTTGAACGACTCGTGGTCACCGCCGCGCAGGAAGCGGTCCGCGCGGTAGATCATCGTGCCGTGCAGTCCGGTGGCGTACGCGTCGCTCGTCTCCTTCGCGAAGCGCGCCAGCTCGCGCGAGGGCGAGTCGTTCTCGCCGCCGATCACGTTCACGCGCGCCGGGTCGGTGCCCGGCGGCAGCGCCTCGGAGAAGATCCGCACGACGTCGGCGCGCTTCACGCCGTCGTCCCCGACCGACGCCCCGACGATGTCGTTGTTCAAATTGCCTTGGACGTCCGTTTTCGCGTCCTTGAGCGTCTTGGCGAAGTGGGCGCTGCCGAACAGCCCCTGCTCCTCGGAATCGAAGCAGGCGAACACGACGGTCGCGTGCATCGGCACGGTCGCCAGGACGCGCGCCGCTTCCACGACGGCCGAGGTTCCGGAGCCGTTGTCGTCCGCGCCGGGCGCGTCGTGCGTGCCGTCGTCGTTGTTCGAGTTGCGCGAGTCGTAGTGGCTGGACATCACGTACGTGCGGGTCGACGGCTCGTCGCCCTTGAGAGTCGCGATCACCGAGGAGATCACGACGTCGCGCGGGATGCGTTTCTTCGGATCGGCCGTTTGCGTG
>JAXDMB010000397.1:0-11884 GCA_034666325.1 Vulcanimicrobiota bacterium | reverse complement strand
GCGGACGTGTTCAACGTGTTCCTGCAGATACTCGACGACGGCCGCTTGACCGACGGTCAGGGCCGCACGGTGGATTTCAAGAACACGATCGTGATCATGACGTCGAACATCGGCTCGCACCGGATTCTCGACGCGTCTGGTGACATGGGCGGCGCGGACTTCGCGGTGATGCGCGCGACGGTGCTCGACGAGCTGCGCCAGAACTTCCGCCCCGAGTTTCTCAACCGCGTCGACGAGATCGTGGTGTTCCACAAGCTCACCGAAGAGCAGCTCAAGGACATCGTCGAGATCCAGCTCGACCGCGTACGCGCGCGCCTCCGCGACCGCCGCATTTCACTGGAGATCGCGGACGAAGCGAAGACGCACCTCGTGCGCACGGGCTACGAGCCGGCCTACGGCGCGCGCCCGCTCAAACGAGCGATCCAGCGCGAAGTCGAAACCCCGCTCGGCCGCAAGATCCTCGCAGGCGAAGTGCGCGACGGCGACGTGGTCCGCATCGGCTTCGAACCCGACCGCGGCGCGCTGACCTTCAAGGTCGTCGAGCCGCTCCCCGACCTGCCGGCGTTCCGCTAGGCGCCGGCGCGGGGTACCAAGGCGAAAGGCCCGCCGCGGCTGGACTCTTTCGCCTCACGGAGACGTAGCCGGCCTTCGGCAAAGGCTCGGTTGCCCATCGAAAGTTGGCTAAACGGGTGACTTCACTTCATTTCTAAACTGAAGCACTTGATGTTTTACCATATTTTTGATGTAATATGCCAATGTTACCCCATTTTCAGGGTATTGGCTCAGAGATCCGCCGTGCCCGGAAAGCGCGCGGCTTAAGTCAGGAAGAGCTTAGCAAGCAGCTCGGAATTTCGCAGGGAACGTTATCCCGGGCCGAGCTCAGTCCGGATGTGCGTTTAGCCACGGTATTGCAACTTGCCCGGGCGCTGGACCAAGAGATCATGCTGATCCCGCGCCGGCTCGTCCCCGCCGTCGACGCTATCGTCCGGCACGGAACAGTTGACGGCTCATCGGCGACGACCGACGAGCCGTATGATGAGTCTTACGACGAACCCGATAGTGACGATTGATGCATACAGCACGCACCGCGGTTCTCGACGTGTGGCTGCACGACTATCACGTCGGCACGATCACGAACATCGTCAACGACACGAACATCTTCGCCTTGGACGAAGCGTACCGCGCTGATCCGAACGCGCCGATCTTGAGCTTCAAAGCCTTTCGAGACCAAACGGGCGCGTACCGGCGAGCGTTCCGCCCGACCCAAACACGCCTCCATCCGTTTTTTTCCAATCTGCTTCCGGAAGGCTATCTTCGACAATATCTCGCGCGTCATGCGCACGTCAAACCAGTGCGCGATTTTCCTCTCATCTGGATGCTTGGACACGATTTACCGGGCGCTCTGAGAGTCGTCGATGCCGACGGCTCGGCGGTTCCGCCTGCCGGTCGCGATCACCGCGGCATTAGTGAAGACTCCCGAGGCGAGCTCCTGCGGTTCTCGCTTGCCGGAGTTCAGCTCAAGTTCAGCGCTACCGGAGACCCAAAGCGCGGTTTGACGATCCCGGTTTCCGGCATGGGTGGGCATTGGATCGTCAAGATGCCGGATCAGCGATTCAAACGTGTCCCCGAAAACGAATTCTCGATGATGTCGTTCGCGAAAGCGGTCGGAATCGACGTACCGGACATTGGCTTAATCGACCCCGGAACAATTGCGGGGATGCCGAGTGACGTACGAAATCTCACCGGCAACGCCTACTATATTAAGCGGTTTGACCGCCTGCCGTCCGGTGGACGGGTCCAAACTGAAGATTTTGCACAAGCGAATGGGATCTTTCCGGGGAATGACCGGAAATATACGCAATTCAACTTCGACTCGCTTGCCGAACAAGTAACGCGGCAAGCAGGTGTGAGCGGAATGCTGGACCTGACACGCCGTCTCGTCTTTACGGTGGGAATCGGCAATGGGGACATGCATTCCAAGAACTGGTCGTTTATTTATCGCGACGGACGTACGGCTGAGCTCGCACCTGCGTACGATTTCGTTTCAACGATCGTGTATATGCCTGACGATGATCTCGGAATGAACTTGCTCGGATCGAAGTCCTTCGATGATTTCGATGAATCTCGCCTGCGCGCTTTGGCCGACCGTGCCCTTGCGCCGAGGAAGCCTGTGCTCGATACAGCCTACGAGATGGTGAACCGGATGCGGGAGCAGTGGCCGCGAACGGCTTCCGAGATTCCGATGGAAAAAGCCGATCGAGACTTCATCACGAAACATATGGACCGAATCCCATTGTTCCGCCCGCGAGCAGTCGGAATCGGCCTGCCGGCGGCCAAAAAGGTCATCGGCCGCTCACGGCGCTCGGTGCAACAGCTGAACGAAAAAGAGCGCAGCCGGAACTCTCAGTAACGAGGAGCGCGGTCCCGTCGGGCGGATTGCCGCTGGCCCCGAGGAACTGCAGAGCCTCGCGAAGGAACGTCCTCCCCATCTCGCTATCGTTCGGAGGACCTTTCATGCGCAAACTTGCCGCGATCGCCATGATCGCATTCGCAGCATCCATCTCCGCCTTCGCCGCGCCGGCGACGGCGATGCCCGGACACAACATGATGATGGGGCCCGGCATGAAGCACCGGTGCCCGCCCGGCCATCACTGGGTCAAGGGCTACCACAAGAAGAACGGTCAGAAGGTCAAGGGCTACTGCCGCTGATCCTTCGAACGTCCGCGGCATGACGCCG
Source organism: Vulcanimicrobiota bacterium (assembly GCA_034666325.1). GTDB lineage: Bacteria > Vulcanimicrobiota > Vulcanimicrobiia > Vulcanimicrobiales > Vulcanimicrobiaceae > Vulcanimicrobium. The sequence goes on along the minus strand of JAXDMB010000397.1, from coordinate 9,147 downwards.
GCGGACGAACACAAGCGCGCGGTGGGCTTCGCCGCGGTCGAGCGCTACGTGCGTTCGAACGCGTGCGTCGGCCTCGGAACCGGGAGCACCGCGCGCTTCGCAGTCGAGGCCGTCGGCGCGCGGGTCGCCGGCGGCGAGGACATCGTCGCCGTGGCGACGTCCGCCGCGACCGAGCTGCAATGTCACGAGCTCGGCATCCCGCTCGTCGCGCTCGGAGAACGCGACATCGACGTCGCGATCGACGGCGCGGACGAAGTCGCCGCGGACTGGTCGCTCACCAAAGGCGGCGGCGGTGCGCATTTTCGCGAGAAAGCCGTCGCGCTCGCCGCTCGTGCGTTCGTGGTGATCGTCACGCCGGAGAAGCTGGTCGAGAAGCTCGGTGCCTTTCCGACGCCGGTCGAAGTGGTGCCGTTCACGCTGGCGGTCGTCACGCGCGCGATCGACCGGCTGTATCCCGGTGCGCGCGTGAAGCAGCGGTGCGCCGCGGACGCGAGGCCGTTCGTCACCGACAACGGCAACGCGATCCTCGACTGCGCGTTCGGCGCGATCGACGATCCTGCCGCGCTCGACGCGGCGCTGCGCGGAATCCACGGCGTCGTGGCGACCGGATTGTTTCCCGCGGCACTCACCGCCGCGGTGCTGGTGGGAGGTCCCGCCGGCGTTCGCGAGCTGCAGCGCTAGATCTCGTACTCCCAGGAGTTCCAGAACGTCGTGACGGCGTGCGCGGGCTTGTAATTCTTGAGATCGTCGCTCACCACGTCGAAGCGGCGGTGGAACCACATCGTGACGATCGGAACGTCGTCGACGAGGATGCGCTGAATGCGCGCGTAAGCCGCCTTGCGCACGCTCTGGTCGTTCGAGCTGCGCGCGATGCGCTCTTGCGCGTCGAGCTCGTTGCTGCGGAAGCGGTACTGGTTCTGCCCGTTGGGCGGAATCTGGTCGCCGGCGAACAGCGTGTAGTCGTCGGGATCGATGCCGTTGAGCCACGACGAGAACTCGACGTCGAACTTGCCGGCCTGCAGGATGCCGCCCGACGCGAAGTTGGCGAACATGATCGCCGACGCGTACGGCTTGACCTCAGCCTCGACGCCGACGTCCTTCCACGTCGACTGCAGCAGGATCGCGAGCCGGTTGCCGACCGCGTTGCCGGTGGTCGTGGCGATCTGAAGGTGCAGCCGCTGCCCGTCCTTCGTGCGGATCCCGTCCGGGCCGGCATGCCAGCCCGCCGCCTCGAGCAGCGCTTTCGCTTTCGCCGGGTCGTAGTCGATCGACGGAAGGTTCGGGTCGTGCGCCCACGAGAACGCGGGCTGGTCGCCGTCGCCCAGGATCTGGACGCCGTACGTCACCCGGTTCATCAGCGTCTTGCGGTCCGTCGCATGCGCGAGCGCGCGGCGTACGGCGACCTCGGACATGATGGGGCGCTGCGTGTTGAAACCGATGAGCGAGAACTGCGTGAACGGCGTGAGGATCGCGCGCGTCCCCGCGATCTTCGAGGCGACGGGATAGTTCGTCGCCGACGCGTTGTACCACATGTCGATCTCGTGCGTGCGGACGCCCGTGGTGAGCGTGTTCTCGTCGGGGATCGCGCGGTACTGGATCTCCTTGAGCTTGGGCGCGCCGCGCCAGTAGTGCGGGTTGGCGACCATGCGCAGCGTGTCGCCGCGGTGCCATTCCTGCACGATGAACGGCCCCGTGCCGACGGGCTTTGAGCTGTACGGGATTTGATTGATGTCGTGATACTTCTCGAGCAGATGCTTGGGAAGCACCGTGTACGGCGTGGACGACATCGTGAAGAAGCTGTTGACGAACGGTGCATACGCGCGCTTGAGATGGACGACCAGCGTCTGTGCGTCCGGCGTGTCGATCGCGCGCACGTCGTCATAGCCCGTGCGCGTCTGGATGTTGTTATCGGGGTTCATCACGGTTCGCCAGCTGAACACCACGTCGGCGGCGGAGAACGGGGCGCCGTCCTGCCAGAGCACACCTTTGCGCAGGTGGTACGTGATCGTCCGGCCGTCGCTCGAGATACCGCCGTTCGCGACCGTCGGAACCTCGGTCGCGAGCTCGGGCACCAGCTCGTTCGCGTCGCTGTAGTTGAACAGGTACCCGCCCCAGAACATCGAGATGTCGACGCTCACCTGCGAGGCCGACAGCATCGGGTTCAGCGTGTCGGGCTCGGTGAGGCTCGCGAGCCGCAGCACCCCCGGGCGCGTCCACGGATGGCGCTGGCCGGGGACGCCGGAGCCCTGCGCCGTATCACCCGGCTGCGTCGACGCGACGCGGGTGCAGGCCGAAAGCGCGATGGCCAGCGCCAGCGCGAGGTACGACAGTCGCTTCACCGGGCGGCGGTTCTCGCTGCACGGCTCGGGGACCGCTGCGCGGCCGGCGGCGTCCGAGCGGCCTAGGCCAGCGGCTCGACCGCGAGAATCGCGAGGTCGTCGGTGATCCGCCCGCGGGTGTAGCGCGTCACCGTGCGCACGAGATCGTCGACCAGCTCCTGCGGCGTGCGCGCCGGCGCTTTGGCGACCCAGCCGGTCACGCACACGATCCCGGCCAAGTCGCCGCGCGGATTGCGCGCCTCGGTGAGGCCGTCGGTGGCGAGCACCAGCAGCTCGCCGGCGGCGAGCCGCGTGCGCGCGGCGGCGAACGGCAGGCCGCCCAAGCCGACGATCGGTCCGGTCGGCGGCAGCACCTCCACCGTCGCGCCGCGGCGCACCCAGCACGCTTCGTGCCCGGCGTTCACGTACGCGACCGTACCGTCACGCCGGTCGTGCACGCCCGCGAACAACGTCACGAACGACTCCGGCGGCGGGTTCGCGCAGCGGTAGAGGTCGTCGAACCGCGTCACGACTTCGTCCGGCGCGAGCCCTTCGCTCGCCAACGCGCGAAGCGCATAGCGAACGAACGTCGTGTCGACGGCCGCCGTGAGCCCTTTGCCGCTGACGTCCGCCACCACGAGCAGCGTGCGATTCGCGTCGAGCCGGTAGACGTCGTACACGTCGCCGCCGATGCGCGTGCCGCGCGTTGCCGACCGGTACGCCGTACCGATCGCGAGATGCGACGGCTGCACGAGGCGCACCGACGCGGCGGACTGCAGCGTCTCGGCGAATCCGCGCTCGCGGTCGAGCTCGCGGCGCATGCGCGCGATCACCGCGCCGAACACGAGAATCTCCAGCGCGATCACCGCGATCGCGAGCACGGACACGAGCGTGGTCGTGCGAATCGTGCGCTCGCGCCGCGCGACCCCGACGTCATACCGTGCGGCGAACTCCGCGCCGAGCGAGCCGGTGCCGGTGCGAAAGCGGTCGATGAGCGCCTTCCCGTGCAGCAGCCGCGCGTCTTGATCGTGCGCACCGGCGAGAATCGGCTCCGCGACGGTGTGCTGCCATGTCGCGTTCAACTGCCGTAGCTCCGCGAGTGTGCGACGGTCGCCGTCATCGGCGCCTTCGCGGTCCTCGATCTGCTGCAGCTCTGCGAGCCGCTCGGGCATCGCGCGCCGGGCGCGCTCGTACGGCTGGAGGAACACGCGACGGCCTGTTGCCGCGTAGCCGCGCACGCCGGTTTCCTCATCGAGCTGGTATTGCAAAACGGCGGCCGTCGCGAGCGCACCCTGCCGGGTTTCCGCGATGTCCGCGTTGATGCGGTTGAGCGTCCGGACGATCCCGAGCTGGCCGACCAGGGCGATGGGAAGCATCACCGCGACCAGTCCGAACACGAGGATCAGGCCCCGGAACGAAAAGAGCGTTCGGAGCACGCCGAACGCCCTTTGCGGCACTACCCGACGGTGGCCTTCTCGCGCTTGCGCGACTTGATGCGGTCGCCCTCGTCGAGGAGCCGCTTGCGCAGCCGGATCGACTGCGGGGTCACCTCGACGAGCTCGTCGTCCTCGATGAACTCGATCGCTCGCTCGAGCGACATCTCCTCGGCCGGCGGCATCTTGAAGTTCTCGTCCGTACCGGCCGCGCGCATGTTGGTGAGCTTCTTCGCGCGCACCGCGTTGAGCGCGACGTCCTTGTCGTCGTTGGCCCGGCCGACGATCATGCCTTCGTACACTTCGGTGCCGGGATCGACGAAGAAGCGTCCGCGCTGCTCGAGTCCCATCAGCGCGTAGGCGGTGACGGTGCCGGTGTCGCTGGTGACGAGCGCGCCGTTGGAGCGGCCCGGAATGTCGCCCGCGAGCGGCTGGTGCGTGTAGTAGACGTGCGACATCACGGCGGTGCCGCGCGAAAGCGTGAGCAGCTCGCCGCGCAAACCGAAGATCGCGCGCGTCGGCATCGTGTACTCCAGGCGGCGCGTCTCGCCGACGGTCACCATGTTCGACATCTGCGCGCGGCGGCGGCCGACCGACTCGATCACCGCGCCGGCGTACTCTTCGCGCACGTCGATCACGACGTACTCGACCGGCTCCATCTTCACGCCGTCACGCTCGGTGATGATCACGCGCGGCTTGCTGACCGCCATCTCGTAGCCTTCGCGGCGCATCGTCTCGATGAGAATGGAGAGATGCAGCTCGCCGCGGCCGCGCACTTCAAACGTGTCGGCCGACTCGGTGTCCTCGACGCGCAGCGCGACGTTGGACTCGAGCTCGCGCATGAGCCGGTCGCGAATCTGGCGCGAGGTGAGATATTTGCCTTCGCGGCCCGCGAACGGCGACGCGTTGACCATGAAGTACATCGACACCGTCGGTTCATCAACGGGCGTCGCCGCGATGCCCTCCGGATACGCCGCGTCGGCGATCGTGTCGCCGATGTTGAGGCCCTCGATCCCCGACACGCAGATGATGTCGCCGGCCGAAGCCTCCTCGACGTCGATGCGCTCGAGCCCGTGGAACGCGAGCATCTTCGTGAGCCGCAGACCGCGCGTGACGGTGCCGTCGCGCGCGACCTTGACGATCGGGGCGTTCACTTTGGAGCTGCCGCGGAAGATGCGCCCGATGCCGATGCGGCCGACGTAGCGGTTGTGGTCGATCGCCGAGACGAGCATCTGGAACCCGCCTTCCTCGGCGGGCGCCTCGGGGACGGCCTTGATGATCGTGTCGAACAGCGGCTCGAGGTTCACGTCCTCGTCCGCGAGCTCGTACTTCGCGACGCCGGCGCGCCCGTTCGCGTAGACCACCGGGAAGTCGGCCTGCTCGTCCGACGCGCCGAGCTCGATGAAGAGGTCGAACACCTCGTTCATCACCTCGACCGGGCGAGCGTCTCTGCGGTCGATCTTGTTGATGACGCAGATGGCGCGCAGGTCGAGCTCGAGCGCCTTGCGCAGCACGAAGCGCGTCTGGGGCATCACGCCTTCGGCGGCGTCCACCAGCAGCACCACGCCCTGCACCATCTGGAGCACGCGCTCCACCTCGCCGCCGAAGTCGGCGTGGCCGGGGGTGTCGACGATGTTGAACTTGACGCCGTTGTGGTCGATCGCCGTGTTCTTGGCGAGGATCGTGATTCCGCGCTCCCGCTCGAGCGGGTTGGAGTCCATCGCGCGGGCCTCGGTGTGCTGTCCTTCGCGGTAGATCCCGCTCTGGCGGAACATGGCGTCGACCAGGGTGGTCTTGCCGTGGTCGACGTGGGCAATGATCGCGACGTTGCGGATATCGGACCGCGTCCGGACTTGGGCCATAAGGGTGTATGGTACCACGACCGGTCCAGAGGACGCACCTGCTTAGGTAGCTAGCGGAGCGACCTGGGGCGAGCGCCGACGCAAATTCAAGCGGCATTGAGCCTTTCGTGAGGCGCGCAAACCGCGATTTGAGGGCGCGTTGAACGACGCGCCTGCCGCCCTGCTGCTACGGTCGCGCCATCATGCTCCGTCAGCTCGTTGCTGCCGCCGTTCTCGCCGTCGTCCTGCGGCCGGGGACCGCGCAGGCGGTCTCGCTCGCGCCCGCCGACCGGATTACGATCCAGCGGGCCGATACGCCGCTGCCGCTCGACCCGGGGCTCGCCGATCCGCGCTGGGCGCAAGGCGCGCTCACCGGGCCGCTGATCGACCTCGGCTCGAAAGCGCCGGCTTCGGTGGCCACCGCGGTGTCGCTATGGTACGACGACGCGGCGCTCTATGTGGGCGTGAAGGCCGAGCAGAGGACGCCGGTCGTCGCCACCCAGGCGACTGACGACATCGGCTACGGGAGCGACGATTTCGTCGGGGTCGAGCTGGACGTCAGCGGCAGCGGCCAGCGTACCTACATGTTCGCGGTGACGCCGCGCGGGACGCGCTACGCCTTTGCCGCGGAGTCCGCGCGCTACAAGCCGGACTGGACCGCCTCCGCCGCCACGACGCCCGACGGGTGGAATGCCGTCATGCGGATCCCGTATCGTGCGCTCAAACTCGCCGCCGACGGGCCGCAGCGCTGGCGCTTGAACATCGTGCGCAACATCGCGGCGACCGCCGAGCACGAGTCCCTCGCGTACACCGCGCTGATGTCGTACCAGACGTTGCCCGGGTGGCCGTACATCAGTTTCGACTGGCGCTTCTGGCCGGCCGCGAGCGGCGTGACGCTCACCGGCGCGGTGCCGCGGCCCAAGCCGCGCGCGGAATTGTTCGCGCTCGAGAGCACGGGCACGAACCGCGACGCGTTCACCGTGCCGTCCGGTGCAACCGTGCACCGCGCGCCGCGCACGGTCGGTGCGGACATCACGATTCCGATCGATGCGACCACCTCGTTCGTCGGCGCGTTCTCGCCCGATTTCTCGAACGTGGAAGTCGACCAGCAGACGATCGCGCCGCAGCAGTTCCGCCGTTCGTTCACCGAGTACCGGCCGTTCTTCGCCCAAGGCGCGCCGTACATCAACCCGTCGCTTCAGGGCTACGAGTTCAACCTGCCGAACGAGGTGCTGTTCTACTCCCCGGCGATCGGGCCGTTCGACCGCGGGCTCAAGCTGGTCGGAACGAAAGGCACGAACTCGTTCGGCGCGCTCGAAGTGCGCGGCAGCGACCCGCAGACCGGCGCCAGCTTCGACGACGTCGCGTTCGGTTTTCGCCACCGCCGCCCCGACAATACGTTCGGCTATTGGGTCGACGGCGTCAGCGCCAGTCACGCGAACGGCAACGACCGCAGCTGGGAGATCGGCGGCTTCGGGCGTTCGCTCGCGAGCGGCTTGGTGTACTCCGCGATGCACGCGCAAGAGACCGGCACGTTCGTGAAGCGGCCCGGCGACGCGCAGAAGAACGCCGGCTTCGTCGACATCCAGAAGCCCGGCATGGAAGCAGCGCTGGTGTGGCTGGACATCGGTCCGTCCTACTCGCCGCTCGACGGTTTCACGAACATCGCCGACGTGCGCGGGCCGGAGTTCTCGCTCGATCTCACGCGCTCGCCGAAGAACGGTCCGATCAAGAACGCGGAGCTCTATCTCTACTGGGACCGCTGGCTGGATCGCCAAGGAAACGTCCATGAGAGCGACGCGGACGCGTATCTCACGCTGCGCATGCGCCGTTCGCCGCTCGCGCTCTATCTGAACGATCAGCTCGGCTCGCAGCGCACGTACGAAGGCGATTACTTCACCGGCGGACCGCACGGCTATCGCGATCAGCAACTGCTTGCGTTCAAGACGTGGAGCGCGGGAATCGGTTACGGCGAAGGCACGCCCAACTCGCTGCGCACCGACTATCAAGCCGGCCCGTTCGACGGGTTCTACCTCAACCAAACGACGACGACGTTCACGCGCGCGCTCGGAGCGGCGAGCGTCTCGGTGGACTATGGCGGAACGCGCGAGAAGGCGTACGGCGGCGGGGGCGACGGCCAGTGGCTGCGGCGCGTGTCGCTCGGCGTTCCCTTCGGGCGCGACGGGAACGCGAGCATCGCGTACCGGGACGTCAGCGGCCGCGGCGGGTTCGCGACGCCCGGCAGAAATTTGGCAGGTTCGCTGCGCAGGCGCTTCCGCAACGGCAACGAGCTGTTCCTCAACTACGGCACCCCGGCCGCGAGTTCGACGCTCGACCGCTGGATCGTCAAGTACTTGATACGTCTGGGAGGCAGCAACTAGCGCACCCGCGACGAAGTATGGACGCCCACCATGGGCGTCCGGCTGAGCTTCCCGCCGTTCACCTTCGACCGCGACGAGCGCGTTCTCCGTCGCGACGGTACCACCGTGCCGCTCGCGCCCAAGGTCGCGGAGGCGCTGGGGCTGCTCCTGGCCGAACCGGGCGCGCTGGTCGAGAAGAACGCGTTGCGCGACGCGCTTTGGCCCGAGGGATTCGTCGAGGACGGCAACCTCACGCAGACCATCTATTTGATTCGCCGCGCGCTCGATCCGGACGGTGACGGCCGCAGGTTCGTCGAGACGATCCCGCGCCGCGGCTATCGCTTCCTCGCGCCCGTCATGCCGCTCGCGCCCGCCGCACCGCTCGCACCCGCACAACCGGCAGCGTCCGCACGCCGGACCGCGATCGCGCGCGGTGCATTCGCGTTGCGTGCGGCCGCGGCCGCGGTTGCGATCACCGTGCTGTCGGGCGGCGTGTCGATCGGACGCGGCTGGTCGTCATCACCCGCGGAACTCACCGGCGAAGCGGCGCGCGCCTACGCGGTCGGCCGCTACAACTGGAACCGCCGCAACGAGAGCGCGGTGCGCACGGCCATCGCCGACTTCACGCGCGTCGTCGCGCTGGTGCCGAACGATGCACGGGGCTATGCGGGTCTTGCGGACGCGTACGTCACGGTCGGCGACTGGGATTACAAGCAGATCGCACCACGCGACGTCGCGTTTCGCAAAGCCGACGAGTACGCCCACGAAGCGCTCCGCCGCGACCCGCGCTCCGGTGAGGCGATGACGTCGCTCGGGTGGATCGCGCTCGACCGCGACTACGATCTCGACCGCAGCGAGCGCATCTTGCGCACCGCGATCGCGCTGCGCCCCGACCAGGCGCCCGCGTACGAGTTCCTCGGCGTCGCGCGGTTGTACCGTGGCGACGCGGAAGGGGCGCGCGCATCGCTGCGCCGCGCGACGGAGCTCGACCCGCTCAGCCCGATCGATCTGGTGTGGTACGGCAAAGCCTTATATTACGGCCACCGGTTCGCCGAGGCGCGCAACGCGTTCCACCAGCTGCTCGAGCTCGATGCAACCAACAAGGACGCGCGCATCATGCTGGCCCTCAGCGAAGTGGAATTAGGAATGCCCGCCGAAGCGCGGCGCTCGATCGCGACACTGCAGTTGCCCCCGG